>NZ_JBKZWT010000039.1:0-20937 GCF_047759905.1 Sinomonas sp. G460-2
GACGAATTCGGGAGCCTGCGCCGCGGGCTCCGCGCCGATCTCGTGGCTACAGATGCGAGTCTCGGGCTCGCGGCGGTCATCCGCGCCGGCACGCTCCTCGAGCTGCCCCAGGGCCGCTGAGCCACCCCCTGACACGCGCGTTCGTCGCATTCAAGAATTGTTTGCCGGGAATTCGGAGGCGCTTCTTGTATGCCATTGACCGTACTTGCCGGGCATGATTGGCTATATCCAGTCTTGATGTAGTTAGCAGTATCTGTGAGCTAGCAGCCAGCTCAGCCAGCAGAGCACGCTCGCAAGACCGTTGCGAGCGCGAAGCTCCTGATATCCAGTGCGTGTCAGGTTCTTCCCGCGGAGTAACTGGGTCACCCGCACAAGCGGAGGGCCATCTATCGGCAATCCACAGGAGAACACAGGAACATGGCACAGGGAACCGTCAAGTGGTTCAACGCTGAGAAGGGCTTCGGCTTTATCACTCCGGACGACGCTGACGGCGACGTCTTCGTCCACTATTCCGAGATCAAGTCGAACGGCTTCCGCACGCTCGAAGAGAACCAGCGGGTCGAGTTCGAGATCGGCCAGGGCGCCAAGGGGCCGCAGGCCATGGGCGTCACCGCCATCTGAGCTGAGTCATAGCCAAGCAGGGCCCCGGCATCGCCGGGGCCCTGCTTTTTAGGCGCTCCCATTATTTAGTGACTGCCGAAGTCACATTCGCGCTCGGTCACCTCACAAGGCTTCTCAGGAGCCGCATCCGATGCCGCATCGTGAGGCCCGGCAGATAGGCCTCGGCAAGGGCTCGCCCGATTGCCGGCAGCTGCAGCGTGTCCTGGTAGTACATGTAGAGCGCGCGGTATTCGGGCTGAAAATGGGACTTGAATCGGGCCAGCGAGCGGAAGCCGTAGATCGGCTCGAGCGCTTGCCCCGCGGCCTCGAGGATGCTGCCGAGCAGCTCATCCTGGCCCTCGACGGCGGCCCGCTCGCCCGCGGGGTCCGCGGCAAGCGGAGAACCAGAGAGCGAAATCGTGTCCACGGTCCTGCGCAGCTCGCTCACCGCCGAAGCCACGAGGAATTCCATGACGCCGGGGAACCCGTCGGGGCTGCGGCGCATGAAGTCGAGCGTCCAGCTGACCACGTTCCCTTCGTGGTACACCGGGAGCCAGCTCGTGGCCCCGTGGAGCCGTCCATCGCCGTCGACCGCAAGGCATAGGAGCACCTCCGGGTCGGCGAGCTCGTCGAGGCCGCCGAGCGTGAAGCCCATGTCCGGGAGCGTCTTGCGGGCCGACCACTCTTCGGACAGGACGTGCAGCTGGGAGCGGCGGTGGGGGCTCAGGGCCACGTAGCGCGCCCACTCGGCACGCACGCCCGTCTTGCGGGCCCGGTTCACGGCCGTACGGACGTTCTGCCAGTCCTTCCCTTTGAACTCGAGTTCACGGATCCGCAGCCTTGTCTCCTGCGCGACCTCGACGCGGCGGAAGCCCCGCTCGCGCAGGACCGGCCACTGTTCGTCCGTGACGCTGTAGAAGCACGGCACGAGCGCGTGCCGCGAACAGTAGGCTACGAAGCCCTCGACGGCGGACTGCCACTTCTCGGGCGGTCCGATCGGCCCCGCGACGGAGAGCGCCACGCTGCCGTGCTGCTGGAACGCGACTCCCGCGGTCGCATGCTGGTCGAACCAGAAGCGGTTCGGGGGCCACAGCGTCATCCACGCGAGGCTGCTGCCGCCTCGATGAACCAGGCGACGGGCGAGCTGGAGGCTGTCGTCCCGCGCGCCAAGGGTCTGTTGACCGCGGAGGACGGCGACGGCGACTCCGATCAAGGCGGCGAGCCAGAGGATGAGGCCGCTGTAGGTGAAGAGCCACAGCTCGACGGGATCGCGGTTGCGGAACAGCGGGAGGTAGCTGATGGGCAGGGGCGAGGGGAGATACTGCCGGACGAGCTCCTCGACGAGATTCCAGACGCCCGCGGGCCGAGCGAGGCCACCGTCCTTGACCCACAGGATCACGTACGCGCCGACGAGCCCGCCGGTGAGGAGACCGCCGGCGGTCTGGAGGCGCCGCCGCATGCCCCGGGCGGTCTCGACCGGGAACAGGTCACGATGCATCCAGAGGACCACCATGAGGGCCGCGGCGGTCAGCGCAACCGGCAGCAGGTGCACGACCCCCGAGCTGAGCATGCCGTACCGCCCACGGCCCGGGTGCACCGGGATGCGGAATAACAGGACGGAATAGCTCGCGGAGAGGGCGACGAGCGCGAGCAGGACGCCGACGGCGAGGCGCAGCGCGACCGAGCGGCCGCGGCGCAGGCCCTCGGCGCACACGAGGATGATCAGGACGGGGAGCAGGGCCGTGAGATAGCCGGTCGCCGAGATCACGGTGGGCTGCCCGGCCTGGAGGCACTGGGCATCCAGCGAGCTGCCGCAGTCCTGCTGGAGCTGCGCGAGCGCCGGGAGCGGGTTGAGGACCATGCCGCGAACGAGAGCGAGCGGCCCGTTCGCGCTGCGCGTGAACGCCGTGAGGACGGGACCGACGGCGACGATCGCGACGAGGAGCGCGAGAAGATTCCGCCGCTCGCGGATGCTCGGGAGGCGGAACATGCGTTCGTGGGCGGGGCCCTTCGACCACCACCCCGCCGCGAGGCCCAGCAGCGCCCCGATGAGGCCGAGCACCGTCTCCGAGTGCCCCACATAGAGCACGAGCATGCCCGCGACCGCGAGCACCACAGCCCTGAGCCGGCGGCGGATGAGTGCGCCGAGGGAGCCACTCGCGGCAAGGCCGCACACGAGAGCCGCGGGGTAGGGTCCGAGGATCGGGACGTCGACCATCGAGCCGAGCCAGTCGTCTCCGGCCCACCGGGCGATCTGGGCGACCGCGAAGAACGCGATGATGCTCGCGAGCTGGCCGCCGAAGAACAGGGCGATGGTGCGCCACGCGCCGAATGCACGCTCGGAGAACGGCACGAGCACCGCGACCACGACCGTCCCCGCGAGATACGCGAGGGGGTTGGACGCGAAGAAGACGGACGTCAGGGCGGCCCACCACTGCCCGCCGCGCAGCGACGCGAGATCCCCGCCCACGATGTCGTAGAGCGCGGTGTCGGGGCCCGAGAGAATGCTTCCCGTCGCGATGCCGACGCCCCACAGCGCTGCCACGATGCTCAGCGTGACGGGGTACCGCCCGAGCGCCGAAAGCCACGTGCGCGCGCTCTCGCCGACTGCCGCGCGAATGGTCACGGCCACGTTGCGGGGGCCGGCCTCCGCCCGCCGCACCGTCGCAGCGGTGTTTGCCTCGCTCGCCTGGGCTTCGCTCGGGGCCTGGGCCTGGTCGACGCCGCTCTCCGCGCGCGGCGTCATGCGAGCCCCCAGCGCACGGCGAGGAGCGCCATTCCGGCCTGCCACGTCTTCGCGATCATTTCCCACGAGTGCCCCTCGCCGTCCGCGAGGGCGCGGTGGACGTCGACCCCCGAGCCGCGGGCCTGGCCCCCGACCACGTCGGCCTGCCGCTGGAAGTCCTGGTCGCGGGAGCCTGTGGCGAGGAAGAGCATGAGCCCGTCGTGGCGCCGCTCTGCGAACTGACGCGCAGGTGTCTGTTCCTCGAAAGCCGCGGTGTCGCCGTCGAACGCAAGATCGATGGTCTTGGTGCGGTCCTTCGCAAGCGCCGGCTCCTGCTCGGCGGCGAAGCCGAGGGCGCTCGTGACGATCTCGGGATGCTTCGCGAGGAGCTGGACCGAGCACGTAGCGCCGAAGGAGAAGCCGCCCGCGGCCCACAGACGCGGATCCGCCGCGACGCTCAGGTGCGACTTGATCCACGGCACCACGTCCTGCACGAGATACGTCTCGGCGTGCGCGATCTTGGTGTCCATGCACATCGTGTTCGCCGAGGGACTGCCGTTCGGATCGACGACGACGGCGATGGGCGCCACTCCCCCGTGCTCGGCGGCAAAACGATCCAATTTGAGCCGGAGTCGGCCGCCCGAGAGCCAGTCGGACGGGTTCCCGGGCTGACCGGGGATGAGGAGGAGCACGGGAAGCTGCGGTCGCGTCGGGGCGAAGTAGGCCGGCGGAAGGTAGACGTACGCGGGCCGCGCCTTGAACCCGGACACGGGCGTGGGGATCTGGACCGAGCGTAGCTCACCATTGGGCGGCAGCCCGCCCTGCGAGGACCAGTCCGCGAGCGGAACAGACGGGGCCGAGGAGCGCTCGAGCTGCCCCTCGAGCGGGTGGATCCGGCTGAGCGAAACGCCCGCCAGATCACCGAACGTGAGGTTGAGGCCGAAGTACGCGTTGACGAGTTGGGCCGCAAGCAGCGACATCGCCGCCGCAGACGCGACCGCCCCGGCACGGCGGACCCACGCGCGGCGCGCCAGCCCGAGCCGGACCACCGCGGTCACCGCGAGGACGACTCCGAAGACCCCGACACCGGACGCGACGAGCACCTCGATCGGGAGATCCTCGGGGAAGACGTTGAAGATGTCGACGAGCAGCCAGTGCACAACGCCCGTCGCGACAACGGTCACGACGATCGCGCCGCCCAGGATGATGAGTGCCCTACCCCATTTGCGCAGCCGCGGTGCGGCGGCGAGAGCCACGAGGAGCACGGCGCCCGCGATCGCGAGTGCCCAGCAGGCGACGGCCAGCGGGCCGTCGACAATCCTCAGTTCGTAGAAGGCGTCCATGTGGGGGTCAGCGCCACGTCCCGACGCCGATCACGGGCCCAGCCTCGAGCCACGACGAGAGGCCCGCATAGGCACGGAAGTCCATCGCGAACCGCACCTCGGTGCCCTGGTGCGTGAGTTCCACGATCACGACGTCGGCCTGCACCTTGGGCCGCTCGGCCTCCGTGGGCTTTCGGCGGCCGCGGAGCACGAGGGCACTCCGCGTGAAGCGGCGCTTCGGGAGGGGGCTGAGGGAGAGCAGGTCGAACCACTCGAGTTCGGCGTCCTGATAGCGGCAAACCCCCATCCGCCACGCCCCGGAGGACAGGCTGATGGAGGCATCCACCGTGCCGAGGGTGCGCCGCAGAACGAAGCGACGCACCCCCAGAGCACAGAGCATTGCTGCAAGGAGCAGAAAGACCACTGCCAGGACGATGAACGGAAGAGCGGAATCGTCCATTGAGGAAGGCTAACGAGTCCCCGCGACCGACTCGCTGATCTGTGCGTTGTCCGCGACGATCACGACGCGGTTGCTGTCGACGGAGAAGAACCCTCCGTCGGCCTCGACGACGATCCGCGAACCCGAAACAGGCTCGATCTCGATGTTGCCAGCGTGCAGGATGGCCAGGACCGGAGTGTGCCCGGGCAGGATCCCAATCTCGCCGTCGGCCGTGCGGGCCTTGACCATCTTCGCCCCGCCGGACCACACGAAGTGGTCCGCCGCGACGATCTCGACTTCGAGCTCAGCCATGCTACTTCGTCGATTCCTGGATCTTGGCCCAGTTGCGTTCGACGTCGTCGAGGCCACCGACGTTGAAGAACGCCTGCTCGGCGATGTGGTCGAGCTCGCCGTCGCAGATGGCCGTGAAGCCCTCGATCGTGTCCTTGATGGAGACGGTCGAACCCTCGACACCCGTGAACTGCTTCGCGGTGTAGGTGTTCTGCGACAGGAACTGCTGGATGCGGCGAGCGCGGGCCACGACGATCTTGTCCTCTTCGGAAAGCTCGTCGACGCCGAGGATCGCGATGATGTCCTGCAGCTCCTTGTTCTTCTGGAGGATCTGCTTGACGCGGACGGCCGTGTCGTAGTGGGCCTTGCCGATGTACTGCGGGTCGAGGATGCGCGACGTGGACGTCAGCGGGTCGACGGCCGGGTACAGGCCACGCGAGGCGATCTCGCGGGAGAGCTCGGTCGTCGCGTCGAGGTGCGCGAACGTCGTGGCAGGGGCCGGGTCCGTGTAGTCATCGGCCGGGACGTAGATGGCCTGCATCGACGTGATCGAGTGGCCACGCGTCGAAGTGATGCGCTCCTGGAGCACACCCATCTCGTCGGCGAGATTCGGCTGGTAACCCACGGCGGAGGGCATGCGGCCCAGAAGCGTGGAGACCTCGGAACCCGCCTGCGTGAAGCGGAAGATGTTGTCGATGAAGAGCAGCACGTCCTGGTTCTGCACATCGCGGAAGTACTCCGCCATGGTCAGCGCCGAGAGGGCCACGCGGAGGCGCGTTCCCGGCGGCTCATCCATCTGGCCGAACACGAGGGCGGTGTCCTTGAGAACGCCGGCCTCGTCCATCTCGACCCAGAGGTCGTTGCCCTCACGGGTGCGCTCGCCCACGCCGGCGAACACCGAGGTACCGCCGAAGTTGCGGGCAACGCGGGTGATCATCTCCTGGATGAGCACGGTCTTGCCGACGCCGGCGCCGCCGAACAGGCCGATCTTGCCGCCCTTGATGTACGGGGTCAGGAGGTCGATGACCTTGATGCCGGTCTCAAGCATCTCGGTCGAGCCCTCGAGCTGCGCGAAGGACGGCGCCTTGCGGTGGATCGGCCAGTGATCCGATGCCTGGATCTCAGACTCGTCGACGTCGAGCGGCTTGCCCAGCACGTTGAAGATGTGGCCCTTGACGCCGTCGCCCACAGGGACGGAGATCGGGGAGCCGGTGTCCTGGACCTTCGTGCCGCGGACCAGGCCGTCGGTGGCCTGGAGCGAGATGGCGCGGACAAGGTTGTCGCCGAGGTGCTGAGCGGTCTCGAACGTGATGGTGCGGGTCTGGCCGTTCAGCGTGATCTGAGTGGTCAGGGCGTTGTACATCTCGGGGATCGAGTCGGCGGGGAACTCGACGTCGACCACCGGACCGATCACGCGGGCGATCCGGCCCGTCGCGCCGGCGGTGGCAACCGCTTCGGGGGCAGTGGCAGTCATGTCTCTCACTTCTCCAGTCATGGCGTGTAGTCAGTCTATTGAGTGGGCCGAGGCTCCGGGGACCTCAGGCGTTCAGCGCGTCGGCGCCGGCGATGATCTCAGTGAGCTCCTGCGTGATCTCCGCCTGGCGGGCGGTGTTGCGCAGTCGCGTGTACTTCTTGATCAGTTCGGTGGCGTTGTCGCCCGCGTTCTTCATGGCGCGCTGACGCGAAGCAAGCTCGCTCGCGGCCGCGTGCAGCATCGCCGCGAAGATCCGCGACTCGATGTAACGCGGCAGGAGCGCGTCAAGCACCTGCTCGGGCTCCGGCTCGAACTCGTAGAGCGGCAGGAGCTCCTGCGCCTCGGCGGCCTTCTCCTCGACTACCTCGAGCGGGAGGAGGCGGATCACGGTCGGCTGCTGCACGACCATCGACTTGAACGACGTGTAGACCACGTGGATCTCGTCGACGCCGCCGTCCTCGAACGGCGTCTCGAACGCCTCGAGCAGCACCTTGCGGATCTCCTGGGCGGTCGCGAACTCGGGGTTGTCCGTCTGGCCCGTCCAGACCCGCACGTAGTCGCGGTTGCGGAAGTCGTAGTACGCCTGGCCCTTGCGGCCCACGAGGTACGTCGCGACGTCCTTGCCCTGACCGCGCAGGAGCTCCGTGAGCGACTCCGCCTGCTTGAGGATGCTCGCCGAGTAGGCGCCGGCCTGCCCGCGGTCGGCGGTCAGGACGAGCACCGCGGCGCGACGCACGTGCTCACGCTCGGTCGTCAGCGGGTGATCCAGATCGCGGGCCGACGAGACGGCCGAGACCGCGCGCGTGATCGCACGCGCGTAGGGCAGGGAGGCGGCTAGGCGAGCGCGCGCCTTGCCGATGCGGGAGGTGGCAATCAGCTCCATCGCCTTGAACATCTTGCGCATCGACGACGTCGAGGCGATCTTCTGGCGGTAGACCCGGATCTGGGCACCCATTCTTGTCCTTTCCTCTCCATCGCTGCCCCGCGGGGCCGCGGCCCGGAGCTGTGCTCCGTTCCTACGGCCCCGGCGGGGTCACCGAGTGGAATCAGTGGGTCTGCTTGACGATCCGTTCCTGGTTCACGTCACCCTGGGCCAGCGCCGCGTGCTCCTCGTGGCCGGCCGCGACGAGCTTGCTGTCGCCCTCGCCGAAGAAGCCCTGCTTGAAGTCCTTGATCGCCGACTTGAGCGCCTCGACCGTGTCGTCCTCGAGGAGGTTGGTCTGCGCGAGGGTCGTGAGGATCGAGGTGCGGTGGTTCAGGTACTCGAGGAAGTCCGCCTCGAAGCGGCGAACATCCTCGACGGGGACGTCATCCAGGTGACCGTTCGTGCCGGCCCAGATGGACACGACCTGGTTCTCGACCGGGAACGGCGAGTACTGGCCCTGCTTGAGCAGCTCCATGAGGCGGGCGCCGCGGGTCAGCTGCTGGCGCGAGGCGGCGTCGAGGTCCGACGCGAACATCGCGAAGGCCTGCATGTCGCGGTACTGCGCAAGGTCGAGCTTGAGCGTGCCGGAGACCTTCTTCATGGCCTTGACCTGGGCGGAGCCACCCACGCGCGAGACCGAGATGCCGACGTCGACCGCGGGACGCTGGTTGGCGTTGAACAGGTCGGACTGGAGGAAGATCTGGCCGTCCGTGATCGAGATGACGTTGGTCGGAATGTACGCCGAGACGTCGTTGGCCTTCGTCTCGATGATCGGGAGGCCAGTCATCGAACCGGCACCAAGCTCGTCCGAGAGCTTCGCGCAACGCTCGAGGAGGCGAGAGTGCAAGTAGAACACGTCGCCCGGGTACGCCTCGCGTCCCGGCGGGCGGCGGAGGAGGAGGGACACGGCACGGTACGCCTCGGCCTGCTTCGAGAGGTCATCGAAGATGATGAGGACGTGCTTGCCGCCGTACATCCAGTGCTGGCCGATGGCCGAGCCGGCGTACGGAGCCAGGTACTTGAAGCCAGCGGGATCGGAGGCCGGGGACGCGACGATCGTCGTGTACTCGAGCGCGCCGTTGTCCTCGAGGGTCTGCCGCACGGCCGCGATCGTCGAGGCCTTCTGGCCGATGGCCACGTAGACGCAGCGGACCTGCTTCTTGACGTCGCCCGAGGCCCAGTTGGCCTTCTGGTTGATGATCGTGTCCACCGCGATGGCGGTCTTGCCGGTCTGGCGGTCGCCGATGATGAGCTGGCGCTGGCCGCGGCCGATCGGGATCATGGCGTCGATCGCCTTGAGGCCCGTCTGCATCGGCTCGTGGACCGACTTGCGCTGCGTCACGCCGGGAGCCTGAAGCTCGAGCGCGCGAGTGGACTCAGCCGCGATCGGGCCGAGGTCGTCGATCGGCTGGCCCAGCGGGTCCACGACCCGGCCGAGGAAGGCGTCGCCGACCGGCACGGAGAGGATCTGGCCGGTGCGGTGCACCTCCTGGCCCTCCTCGATGCCGGCAAACTCGCCGAGGATGATGACGCCGATCTCGCGAACGTCGAGGTTCTGGGCGAGGCCCAGGACGCCGTTCTCGAAGCGCAGCAGCTCGTTGGCCATGACGGACGGAAGGCCCTCGACGCGGGCGATGCCGTCGGCGGCCTGCATGACGCGGCCAACCTCGACGCGATCGGCCATGCCGGGTTCGTAGGACGCCGCGAATTCGTTCAGTGCATCGCGGACGTCGTCGGCGTTGATGGTCAATTCGGCCATCTGCAGTCCCTGCTCTCTAGATCTCGTGGTCATCATCGGTGCAGTACTGGCTGTGATGACCGGATTTGTCTGGTTCGAAGTGTGCTGTAGCCGTCAGCCGGCCTGCCCCGCGAGCTGGCGGCGCAGTTCGGTGAGCCGGGCGAGCGTCGAGGCGTCGAGCACCTCATCGCCGACCGTCACGCGGACGCCGCCCAGAAGCTGGGGGTCGACCGTCGTCGTGATCTTGAGTTCGCGGCCGTAGAGCCCGTTGAGCCCGCCCTGAAGGCGGTCGAGCTGGTCGTCGGTCAGCGGACGCGCGACGGCGACCTCGGCGATCCAGCGCTCCTGATGCTTCGCCGCGAGGGCCGCGAAGCGCTTGACGAGCTCGGTGGACTTGAGGCCCCTGGGCTCGGCGGCAGCCTGGCCGATGAGCAGCCGGGCCTCGGCCGACGCCCCGCCGGCGAGCTTGAGAGCCAAGGCCCTCTTCGCCTCGGGCGCCGCCTGCGGCTCGCTGAGCGCGGCCTGGAGATCATGGCTGTCGTCGACCACGCGGATGAACGAGAACAGATCGTTCTCGAGCTGCTCCAGTCCACCCAGTCCGGGCTGTCCGGCGCCCTGCTCCGCCACGGCAATGGCCACAGTCGCTGCCAGGGTTTCGAGTGCATCGCTGACGTCGCGGGAATCCGCCCAGCGCAGCGCGGCGAGACGCGACACGATGTCCACCGCCTGCGCGGAGACCTTGCCCGCGAGGAGCCGCTGGACCAGAGCCGACTTGTCGTCACCCTCGCGAGAGGGGTCAGTCATCGCCCGGCGAAGGCCCGCCGACGCGTCGACGATCCGGAGGACGCTGAAGAGCTCCTCCGACAGCGACAGCGAGGCCGAGGGCAGCGTGGTCTCCAGGTCCGCCAGCGCGCTCGCCAGCGATTCGCTCGATACTCCTGCCATTACTTCGCCGCACCTGCGTTCTGGGCTTCCAGGTCCGCGAGGAAGCGGTCAACCACGCGCGACGCGCGCGCGTCGTCGTCCAGGGACTCGCCGACAATGCGGCTCGCGAGGATCGTCGCCATCGAGCCGACCTCGGAGCGCAGCGAGACGAGGGCCTGCTGGCGCTCGGCCTCGATCTGCGCATGGGCCTGCTCGGTGAGGCGAGCGGCCTCCGCCGACGCCTTCTCCTTGAGCTCGGCGAGGATCTGGGCCCCTTCGGCGCGCGCTTCCTCGCGGATGCGGTTCGCCTCGGTCCGGGCGTCGACAAGCTGCTGCTTGTACTCCTCGAGAGCGGCGGAGGCCTCGGCCTGCGCCTTCTCGGCCTTGGCGATGCCGCCTTCGATGGCCTCGGCGCGGGCGGCGTACGTCTTTTCGAACGCCGGCACCACGAACCGCACCACGATGAAGAGCAGGATCGCGAAGCCGATAGCGGTGACGAGCACCTCCCACCAGTTCGGCGCAAGCGGGCTCGGCGCGCTTTCGGTAGCGGCGTGCACCATGAGCTGATGCATGTGCACCACCCTCCTATCTACTGGGTTGCTTCGGTCTCAGGCTCGGATTGCCCCGATTTACTTCAGGACGAACGCGAACACGAGACCGAGGATCGCGAGCGCCTCGGTCAGAGCAAGGCCGAGGAACGCGAGCGGCTGGAGAACGCGCTGCGCCTCCGGCTGACGAGCCACGCCGTTGATGTAGGCCGCGAACACGAGGCCGACACCGATGGCACCGCCGATGGCGGACAGGCCGTAGCCGATGAGGTTGATGCTGCCGTTGATCGTGCCGTTCATTGATTTTCCTTTCAATCGCCCGCAGGCAGGTTGATGGGGTTGGGTGCTCCCCCGAGGGGAATTCTCAGTGGGCGTCCGCCGCGACGGCGCCCTGGATGTAGATCGCCGTGAGGAGGGTGAAGACGTAGGCCTGGAGGACCATGATGAGCGCCTCGAGCATGTACATCGCGATCGCGCCGACGAGCACGAGGACGCTCATCCCCTTGAGCAGGAAGCTCTCCTGCTCGACGAGGAAGGCGATTCCCGAGCCCGCGAGGGCCACGACAAGGTGCCCAGCGAGCATCGTCGCGAAGAGACGGAGGCTGTGCGTCATGGGACGGACCACGAAGTTCGAGATGATCTCGATCGGCACGACGATCGGCATGATGTACCACGGGACGCCCGTCGGGACGACCGCGAGCTTGAGGTAGCGGAGGCCGAAGCGCTTGAGACCCACGCCGATCCAGATGACGTAGACCAGGCCTGCGAGGAAGTACGCGCCGCCGACGTGGGACATCGTGGGGAGCTGGAAGAGCGGGACCGCGCCGTAGATGTTGTTCACGAGGATGAAGAAGAAGAGCGTGAACAGGAGCGGCACGAAGGTCATGAAGTCCTTGCCGCCGATGACGTCCTTGCCGATGCCGTTGCGGACGAAGCCGTAGGCCATCTCGCCGAGGAACTGGAGCTTGCCCGGGACGAGCTGCCGTTTGCGAGAGGCAGAGATGAAGAACCACGCGATGAAGACGACGGAGAGCAGGACCAGAAGCATCTGCTTGTTGAAGCCGTCGTCCGCACCCCAGGGCAGGATCGCGGGGAGGTGCAACTCTTCGAGCGTGGGAGGGGTGAATGTGCCGTTGTCGGCGGCCGGAAGCGTGAGCGGGGTCAACGCATTTCCTCTCTTGCAGTGTCCTTCATCGGGCAGGTGCCGGGGCGAGTGGCTTCAACCCCCACATGTGAAATTGTCGGTCGCTCCATCACGGCTTTCCGTCCCCCTCGGCCTCGTTGTCGGGAGGGTTGGATTTCGCTGAACGGCGTTGCTGCGTGAAGAGTCCGTGCTTGCCGGCGAGGTACAGACCACCGACAATCCCCAGCAAGGCTCCAACGAGCACGATCCAGCGGGTTTTCAGGAGAGTGTCCAGCCCCCACCCTATCAAACTCCAGACAATGATCCCGCCAATGATGTAGCTGAAGACGGCCATTCCGGCGTTGTAACCGCCGTCACCTTCGGGCTGGGGCTGGCCCGCGTCGCGGTCCTTCTTCGGCTCAGCCACGGGACCCTCCAGGGGTCGACGGCGGGGTGTCCGCGGGGCCCGACGACGAGGCGCCGGGAGCGCCGTCGTCCTCGGGGTCGTTGAAGATCTGGAGCCGCAC
The DNA here is from genome assembly GCF_047759905.1 of Sinomonas sp. G460-2. NCBI lineage: Bacteria > Bacillati > Actinomycetota > Actinomycetes > Micrococcales > Micrococcaceae > Sinomonas > Sinomonas sp. G460-2. The sequence goes on from NZ_JBKZWT010000039.1 coordinate 12,637, forward strand.
TCGGCTGAAGCCCCACAGCTCGGCCACCTGCCACACGACGACGGTCGCGATCCCCGTCCCGCCGAACCACGGCGGGTTGATCCAGGCGGGCGTCCCGATCCACAGGAGGAGTGCCGCGAAGCCGACGATCTTGATGAGGTAGACCACCGCGAACACCCCAATCGCGCCGGCGGGATTGGTGCGCCCCACGACGTGCCCGACGAGGAGGCTGATGGCGAAGAAGGCGATGACGACGACGGCGGCGAACAGAACGCTGCCCGCGGCCGCGGCGCCCGTGGCGATCCACGCGACGGCGGCGAGGACGACGGCGAGGCCTCCTGCGGCGACCGTGCACACGAGCGTGAGGCGCAGCCAGATCGAGGAGAACGTGGCGACGCCTACGGGACCGGCTGGCCGGCCGGGGCGTGAGGGCGTGCTGTTCATCTAGTACCGTTCGTCGGCGGCCCCCGTCGAGGTTTTCCCTCGATGCGGTGCCGGCGTGGGTGTGGGTGCGTAAGGATTCTACATGAGATAGAACTCAGTGGCCGACGCTGGGTCGCCAGGCTCCCCCGCCGCGCGAGCAGCGCCATTGCCACGCCGCGACGCCGGTCTGGGACACGGCCCACGCGGCCCCGCACACGCCGAGCGAAAGCCAGTACCAGCCCTGATCCGACCACGTCGGGGAGCCCACCACGAGCAGGGCGATCGCGAGCGCGACGACCTTCATGAGCACGTCAGCCACGAGCGTACGCCGGCGGAACGGGAGCGCGGGCGCCGCGAGGTGAAGGATCACGACTGACGTCCCACCGCACAACGCGACGACCGCGAAGGCCAGGAACGTCGAGTACAGAAGGGGCACTCCCCCGGTCGCGAGCCCCGTGAAGCCGAGCGCCGTTGCGGTGGCGACAGTCACCGCAAACGGCCTCGTGAGCCGCTGGACCCACGCACTTGAACGGAGCCACACGCGCCGCACGGGGCTGGCCGACACGCTCTCCCGCACCCACGGATGCATCGTGAGGAAGCCGACCGTCGGCAGCACCACGATGTTGACGATGGTGAGCGGGACCCATGGCACGAACGCGTAGGCGACCCCACCGAACGCCACGAACGCGGTCCACACGTACATGACGGCGACGGCCTGGCGGTGGGTGTAGCCGAGATCGAGCAGCTTGTGGTGCACGTGCTCGCGGTCGGGCGAGAACGGCGAGCGCCCGCTGGCCGTGCGCCGCAGGACGGCGAGCACGAGGTCGAGGAACGGGAGCATCATGACCACGATCGGGAGGACGACGGGCACGAACGTGGGGATGCCCTCCGCGCGATCGTAGAGGCCCGAGGCGACCTGCCCGGTCGCGACGACGGCGCCCGTCGCCATGACGAGGCCCAGGAGCATCGACCCGGAATCGCCCATGAAGATTTTGGCCGGATGCGCGTTGTGCGGCAGGAACCCGAGGCAGATGCCAACGAGCAGCGCCATGAGCAGGGTCGAAAGATCCGTGTAGTTCGGCAGGAGCGCGTTGCGGTGCACCCAATAGGCCGTGAGGAAGAACGCGAGCCCGCCGATCGCGGCCACGCCCGCCGCGAGTCCGTCGAGACCGTCGACGAAGTTGATCGCGTTGACGGTGAGCACAATGAGGAACATCGTGAGCCCGATCTGGAGCCACTCCTGCGGGACGGGGATCGAACCGAGCGGCACGAACGTGACGCGCGGTCCCCATACCGCCACGATCCCCGCCGCAACGATCTGCCCGGCGAGCTTGACCCAGCTGTTGAGCTCTACGACGTCGTCGACCGCGCCCAGCGCGACGATGAAGAGCGCTCCCCCGAGAACGGCCCACGTCTGCGGGGTGTCGAAGAAGATCGAGCGGATCCAAACCGTCTGGGAGGCCGCCCAGAACGCGACTGCGAATCCCGCGAGCATCGCGATGCCACCGAGTCGGGGCACCGAGCGGGTGTGGACGTCGCGCTCGCGCACGGGGGAGACAACGCCGAACCTGAGGGCCGCCGATCGAACGATGCCGGTCGTCGCGTAGGTGACGATCCCGGCCAACATGGCCACGAGGACGTAGATGAACATCTTCTCAGCCGGCGGCCTTTCCGCGCCCCGGTGCCGCCGCGAGGGTCGGGAGCTCGGTGAACGCCGTGCGATAGCCGCGCCGCCGCACCTGCGTGGGCACGAGCCGATATGCGCCGCGGACCAGGACGTTGCGTGCGAAGCCAACCGGCCCGATGTACCCCGCGCCGAGCATGCGGCGCTGAAGGCGCAGCTCGGCCGTGAGCATCCGCGAACCGCCTCGCCGCGCGTACGCGCCGTCGCTCACGCGGTAGAGCACGAGGACGTCGGGGACGTTCGCGCCGAGGCTCCCGCGGTGGAGCATGCGGGCCCACAGCCAGTAGTCCTCCATGTCCGGGACCCCCTGGTACCCGCCGGCGGCGCGGACCGCCGAGGCCCTGTACATCACGCTCGGGTGGTTGAACGGGGTACGGAAGTCGACCTGCGCCATGATCTCGCGATGAGTCACGGGCACGGGGCGGCTCGCGAGGTGGTGGGCTTCGTCGTCGCCGATTTCCGCGATGGCCGAGCCCACGATGTCGTAACCCTCGTCGAGCAGCGCGAGCTGCCGCTCGAAGCGCTCCGGCAGGGCGACGTCGTCCGCGTCCATGCGGGCGACGACGTCGTAGCGGCACCGCTCGAGGCCCGCGTCGAGCGCTTCGGCGAGCCCCACGCCTTCGGCGAGCCGCACGACGTCGGCTGGGAGGCGCTCCGAGCGCTCGGCCTCCTCGAGCACGCGCTCGATCTCCTCGCCGACCGGGCCGTCGCGCACGATCACGAGCTGCGCGGGCGGCACGGTCTGGTCCACGGTCACGGAGTCGATCGCGCGGCGCACGCGGGCGGCGGTGTCCCCTGCGTAGACGGGCAGGAGGACCGCGAACTCGGGCAGGGCCCGGACTTCCTGTTGCGCCGTCACGTCCGCGGGGTCCGAACCCAGCGGACATGACGGCGCAACGTCGAGGAGGCCCTCAGGGAGGCCGCCCACAGGCGCGAGCACCTCCTCGTTCGGCCGGGGCGGGCCACTCAGCCCCTCGCGCAGGCCCTCGAGGCCCGCCTTCAGGACGACCCCGCGGCGCGAGCTGTTCCGCACCATGACGCCCCAGCGCCGCAGCGTCGCGGCCCCGTAGAGAGCCTTCTCCACGGGTGCGAGCGCGGGCGAGCGGAAGAACGTCCAGACCTTGTTGCGGACCTCGAAGCGGAACCGCTCGCCGACGTCGACCGTGTGGGAGTCGTAGGCCTTCGTGTGGTGCTCGACCACGGAGTCCAGGCTCGCGAGCGCGAGGCGGCGGCGCGCGAGCCGCGCCGTGAACTCGAAGTCGTCGTTCCAGAGGAAGAAGTCGGCGACGGGGAGGCCGAGCGCGCGGATCGCCTCCGCGTCGACGAAGAGCGAGACGAACGACGCCGAACGCACCACCCGCGCGCGGCGCACGGCGGCGAACGTGCGGTCTTCGGCCGAGGCGTCCCAGCGATCACGCATCGTGTTCATGGGGTGATCGCGCCCGTCAGACCACACGACCCGGCTCGCGATGAACGCGGGTCGATCCGTCTCGGGGCACGAGTCCCACAACTGCACGGCCTCGGAGAGCGTGCCCGCGAGGGGCACCGTGTCGTCGTCCATGATCCACACGAGGTCCGGGCTGTGGCGCGCCAGCGCAGCCGCCATGCCGACCGCGAAGCCACCCGCACCGCCCGTATTCTGGGCGAGCCGCACGAGCTCGTACTCGAAAGGCAGCTCGAGGGATTCGAGATAGTCGCCCGAGCCGTCCGTCGACGCGTTGTCGACGACGACAAGGGCGTCGGGAAGCCGATCCCCCGCCGCGAGGGCCGCGAGCGAACGCTCGAGGAGCTCGCGGCGGTTGTAGCTCACGACGACGGCGACGACCCGCGGGGCGCGCGGCTCAATCACGCGGCTTCTCCGCGGGGGCCTCGGCGGGTTTTGCCTCGGGCTCCGCCTCGGCAGACTCCGTCTCGCGCTCGGTAGCCTCGGCGGGCTCAACCTCGGGCTCAACCGGCTCGGCGCTCGCGGCCTGCTCCGGCGCCTCGGCGACCTCGCCGAAGCCCAGGATCTCCGGATCGACCTCGCGCAGCGCCTCGAGGCTCAGCCCGCCCTGGCGCACCACGCGGAGCCGCTCGCCCGTGCAGTCCACGATCGTCGAGGGAAGGCTCTCGACGCCCTCGGCGGGGCGCACGCCGTCATCGAGATAGACCTCGACGGACTCCGCGAGCTGGTCGAGCGCGTTCCCGGCGGAGAGCGCCGCGGGCTGGCCCGTGCGATTCGCCGACGAGACCGCGAGCGGACCCGTGATCGTCAGGAGGGACTGGGCGATCTCGTCGGCCGGGATGCGCAGGGCCACGGTGCCGTACGTGTCGCCGAGGTCCCAGGTGAGGGAAGGCTGGGCATGGAAGATGAGCGTGAGCGGGCCCGGCCAGAAGCGCTCGGCGAGGCGGCGGCCGGCGTCGGGGACGTCCGCTGCGAGGCCGTCCATGGTCTGCAGCCGCGGGATGAGCACGGGCGGCGGCATCGAACGCCCGCGGCCCTTGGCCGCGAGGAGCGTCGCGACGGCCTGCGCCGAGAACGCGTCGGCGGCGATGCCGTACACGGTGTCGGTCGGCATCACCACGCACTGCTTGGCAGCGATGGCGCGCTGGGCGTGGGCGAGGCCTTCGGCTCGCCGTTCCCGGTCGGTGCAGTCGTAGGTCGAGGTCACGGCCCCAATTCTTCCACGCGTGGGCGCGAGCTCCGGACAGCGGTCGTGGCTCGCGGGAGCCCGTTGAGGTCGCGATGCGAGGCGACACCGGTCCACGCCGGATCGGCGGCGAGACGCGCCGAGAGATAGTCGGCCTGGACCTCGGCGTGTTCCATCGCGAAGAAGCCGCCGGGGCGCAGCAGGCGCGCCGCGGACGCGATCGCGGCGCGCGGAACGTCGAGGCCCTCCTCTCCCCCGCCGTAGAGTGCCAAGTCCGGATCGTGCTCGGCCGCCTCGGGCTCGCGCGGGACCATCCCCTCCGGGATGTAGGGCGGGTTGCTCACCACGACGTCGACAGCCCCGTTGAGCTCGGGGAAAGCCGTGCGCAGGTCGCCGAGCACGAGCTCGACCCGTCCGCCGACCTCGGGCAAGGACACGTTGCGGGCGGCCCAGGCATGCGCGAGCTCCGAGAGCTCGACGGCGTGCACGCGGCTCGACGGACACTCCGCGGCGATCGACGCCGCGATCGCGCCCGAGCCCGTGCCGAGATCCACGACGACCGGTTGCGCGAGGCCCTTCTGGCCCACGATCCAGTCGAGGACGAGCGTCACGAGCGTCTCCGTCTCCGGCCGCGGGACGAACACTCCCGGGCCGACGCTCAGCGCGAGGTGCCGGAAGTGCGCGGTCCCCGTGAGGTGCTGGAGCGGGACGCGCTTGGCCCGCTCGTCCACGAGGTCCCAGAAGCCCTCGGGCACGGGGGCGCCGAGGACCGCGAGAGCCCGCAGCCGGCCGAGCCCGCACCCGAGCAGGTGCTCGGCGAGGAGCTCCGCGTCCGCCCGCGGACTCGGGACACCCGCCTCGGCGAGCACCGCCGTCGCCCGTCGCAAGGCCGCGCCGAGATCTTCGCTGTGCTGCTCGGGACGCTCCCCAGCGGGAGGCTCCCCAGCGGCGGACTCAGCGGGGTGCCCCGAGGAGGCCCGCATGCTCACTCCCCGATCGCGTCGAGGCGGTGCTGCTCATCCATGTCGATGCAGGACTGGATCACCGGCGCGAGATCGCCGTTCATGACGGCATCGAGGTTGTACGCCTTGTAGCCCGTGCGGTGGTCCGCGATGCGGTTCTCGGGATAGTTGTACGTGCGGATGCGCTCGGAGCGGTCCATGGTTCGGACCTGCGACTTGCGCACCTCGGCGTTCTCGGCCTCGATCTGCTCCTGCTGGTGCGCGAGGAGCCGCGAGCGGAGCACGCGCATCGCGGCCTCACGGTTCTGCAGCTGCGACTTCTCGTTCTGCATCGCGACCACGATGCCCGTGGGCAGGTGGGTGATGCGCACGGCCGAGTCGGTCGTGTTCACGGACTGGCCGCCGGGTCCGGATGAGCGGTACACGTCGATCTTGAGATCGTTCGCGTTGATCTCGATCTCCTCGGGCTCGTCCACCTCCGGGAACACGAGCACGCCCGCGGCGGATGTGTGGATACGGCCCTGCGACTCGGTAACCGGAACCCGCTGGACGCGGTGCACGCCGCCCTCGTACTTGAGGTGCGCGTACACGCCCTCCGCGGGGTCGTTCGACGAGCCCTTGATCGCGACCTGGACGTCCTTGTAGCCGCCGAGGTCCGATTCCGTCGAGGACAGGATCTCCGTCTTCCAGCCCTTCGACTCGGCGTACCGCGTGTACATGCGGAGCAGATCGGCCGCAAACAGCGCCGCCTCGTCGCCGCCCTCGCCGCCCTTGACCTCGAGGATGACGTTCCGCGCGTCGTTCGGGTCCCGCGGGATCAGGAGGCGGCGCAGCTTCTCCTGCGCCACCGCGAGGGACTCCTCAAGCTGCGGAACCTCAGCGGCGAACTCGGGATCCTCGGCGGCCATCTCGCGCGCGGCCTCGAGATCGTCGGAGAGCTGCTTCCAGCGGGTGTGGGCGTCCACGATGCCGTTGAGCTGGGCGGAGCGGCGGCCGAGCTTTCGCGCGAGCGCCTGGTCCTGGTAGACCGCAGGGTCGCTCAGCTGCTTCTGCAGGTCGGCGTGCTCGTCCAGCAGTCCTTTCACGGACTCGAACATGTGTGGGCCTTTCTTGGCGGCTTTGGGGGGGGTTCCTACAGTCAACAGACGACGACGGCGGCCGGCACCGGGATTCCGGGCCGGCCGCCGTGCGGGGCGCTAGTGCCTGTCGTTCTCCGACTTGGACGCGAGAGTCGTCTTCTGCACCTGCAGGAGGAACTCGATGTTGGACTGCGTCTCGCGGATCTTCGACGTGAGCAGCTCGAGGGCCTGCTGCGTGTCGAGGCCCGAGAGCACGCGGCGCAGGCGCCACATGATCTTGACCTCGTCCGAGGAGAGGAGGTTCTCCTCGCGGCGCGTGCCGGACGCGTTGACGTCCACGGCAGGGAAGATGCGCTTGTCCGCGAGCTGGCGGGACAGGCGGAGCTCCATGTTGCCGGTGCCCTTGAACTCCTCGAAGATCACCTCGTCCATCTTGGAGCCGGTCTCGACGAGCGCGGTCGCGATGATGGTGAGCGAGCCGCCGTTCTCGATGTTGCGCGCCGCGCCGAAGAAGCGCTTCGGCGGGTACAGCGCGGCGGAGTCTACACCACCCGAGAGGATGCGGCCGGACGCCGGGGCCGAGAGGTTGTACGCGCGGCCGAGGCGGGTCATCGAGTCGAGGAGCACCACGACGTCCATGCCCATCTCGACGAGGCGCTTGGCGCGCTCGATCGCGAGCTCGGCGACCGTCGTGTGGTCGTCGGCCGGCCGGTCGAACGTCGAGGCAATGACCTCGCCGCGGACCGAGCGCTGCATGTCCGTGACCTCTTCGGGCCGCTCGTCGACGAGGACCATCATGAGGTGGACCTCGGGGTTGTTGACGGTGATCGCGTTGGCGATGGACTGCAGGATGAGCGTCTTGCCGGCCTTCGGCGGGGAGACGATGAGGCCGCGCTGGCCCTTGCCGATCGGGGCCACGAGGTCGATGACGCGCGGGCCGATCTTCTTGGGATCGGTCTCGAGGCGGAGGCGCTCGGACGGGTAGAGCGGGACGAGCTTGGTGAACTCGACGCGGCCCTTCGTGTCCTCCGGGTTCTTGCCGTTGACGGTCGTCACGCGGACGAGCGCGTTGAACTTCTGGCGGCTGCCCTGGCCCTGGCGATTGTCCTCGCCGTCGCGCGGGGCGCGGATCGCGCCGACGACCGCGTCGCCCTTGCGGAGGCCGTACTTCTTGACCTGAGCGAGCGGCACGTACACGTCGTTCGGGCCCGGGAGGTAGCCGGACGTGCGGATGAACGCGTAGTTCTCGAGGACGTCGAGGATGCCAGCCACGGGCACGAGGACGTCGTCCTCGGTCAGCTCCGTGTCGTCGACCTCGGGGCCCTGGTTGCGCCCACGGCGGCGCTCGTTCCGGTCACGGAAGCGGTCGTTGCGACCGGTGTCCTCGCGATCACGGTCACGTCCGCGGCGGTTGCGGCGGCTCCGGCGGCTTCCGCCCTCCTCGCCCTCCTCGTCGCGACGCTGGTCCTGCTGACCGCGATCCTGCTGACCGCGATCCTGCTGACCGCGATCCTGCTGGCCGCGCTCCTGCTGGGTGCGGTCCT
>NZ_JBKZWT010000390.1:0-2954 GCF_047759905.1 Sinomonas sp. G460-2
GGTGGTGAAGGAAAGCTGTGACATGCAATTCAGGATGTGAAGCTTCCGCCCAGCAGAACAACGAGATTCTTGAGGGCGGAATCTCCTTCAAGGGTCACCTTCGGTGGGTGGGAACCCGCGGGAGGTGACCCCTGAACGGGGAGGGACCCGCGGGAGGTGACCCCTGAACGGTGGCTGGAAATTCTGGCGTGCGGAATCTCCTTGGCTCGCGCGGCCGTGGCCCCGCAGTCTCGAGGGTGACGCACACATCACAACGAGGAATGGCAAGGAGGCCACGATGAGCATCGACGGTGAGGTCACCCACGCGAGCGCCCACAACGCGATGGTCGCGAGCGAGCCCACGCCCGAGGAGGCGGCGGAGCTCGAGTCCATGTACGCGACCATGGCGCGGGAGAACATGATCCCGTTCTGGACGCAGCTCGACGAGCTCATGCCCATGGTCCCGAGCCCTGCCGCGGTGCCGCATGTGTGGCGCTGGAGCACGCTCCTGCCGCTCGCCGAGCGCGCCGGGCAGCTCGTGCCGGTGGGCCGCGGCGGGGAGCGGCGCGCGATCGCGCTCGCGAACCCCGGCCTGAAAGGCCTCCCGTACGCGACCCCGACACTCTGGGCCGCGATCCAGTACCTCGGTGGGCATGAGGTGGCCCCCGAGCACCGCCACTCGCAGAACGCGTTCCGCTTCGTGGTCGAGGGCGAGGGCGTCTGGACCGTGGTCAACGGCGACCCGGTCCGCATGAGCAGGGGCGATTTCCTCCTGACGCCGGGCTGGAACTTCCATGGCCACCACAACGAGACCGAGAAGCCCATGGCGTGGATCGACGGCCTCGACATCCCGTTCGTGCACGGCATGGACGCGGGCTTCTTCGAGTTCGGCACCGAGCGCGTCACGGACGAGGCGACTCCGGACATCTCCCGCTCCGAGCGCCTGTGGAGCCACCCGGGCCTGCGCCCGCTGTCCCGACTCGAGAACACCGTGAGCTCGCCGATCGGCGCGTACCGCTGGGAGCACACCGACCGCGCGCTCACCGAGCAGCTTGCCCTCGAGGACGAGGGCCACCCCGCGACCGTGGGCCAGGGCCACGCCGCGATCCGCTACGTCAACCCGACCACGGGCGGGGACGTCATGCCGACCATCCGGGCCGAGTTCCACCGCCTCCGCGCCGGCGTCCAGACCCGCACCACGCGCGAGGTCGGCTCGGCCGTCTACCAGGTCTTCGAGGGCGAGGGCGCGTTCGTGCTCGACGGCGAGCGCACGGCCGTGGGCAAGGGCGACATGATCGTCGTCCCGTCGTGGGCCGCGTGGTCCATCGAGGCTGAGACGCAGTTCGACCTCTTCAAGTTCGGCGACGCGCCGATCTTCGAGCGCCTCCACTTCAACCGCACGTTCATCGAAGGAGACACCCCAATGAAGGAGAAGAATCAGTGAAGCTCGCGACCCTGCGCCTGCCCTCTGGCGGGGCGGCTGCAGAAACCGTAGCCGTCCGCCAGGACGGCGACACGTTCGTGGAGATCCCCGGCTACGGTGACCTGGGCGCGCTGCTCGCCGCCGAGGGCTGGCGGGAGATCGCGCAAGCGGCCGACGGCGCCGCTCACCCCGTGCGCGGCGCGGACCTCGCGCCCGTGGTCCCTTCGCCGTCGAAGGTCCTGTGCGTCGGCCTGAACTACGCAAGCCACATCCAGGAGATGGGCCGTGAGCTGCCGCAGTACCCGACGCTGTTCGCGAAGTTCGCCGAGACGCTCACCGGCCCGAACGACGACGTCGAGCTGCCCGCCGCGGATCCGGCCATCGACTGGGAAGCCGAGCTCGTCGTCGTCGTCGGCAAGCGCGCCCGCCGCGTGTCCGAGGCCGAGGCGGGGGAGTACATCGCGGGGTTCACCGTCGCGAACGACATCTCGATGCGCTCGTACCAGTTCCGCACCAAGGAGTGGCTCCAGGGCAAGCTCTGGGAGGCGTCGACCCCGGTTGGCCCGGTCATGGTCACGCCGGAGGAACTCGACCGCAACGCCCCGATCACCACTCACGTGGACGGGGCCGAGATGCAGCGCGGCTCGATCGGGGACCTCGTGCATGGGCCCGAGTACCTCGTTTCCTACATCTCGGAGATGATCACGCTCAACCCCGGTGACCTCATCCTCACCGGCACGACCGGTGGCGTGGGCCGCGCGCGCAAGCCAGAGGTGTACATCACGGACGGCCAGACAGTCACGGTCGCGATCGCGGGCATCGGCGAGCTGCGCAACGTGGCCCGCGCCCAGGGCGAGCTGCCCGGGGTGGCGCCGGCCGGCGTCGAGCTTCCCGCGGTTGCGGCGGCGGGCGCGGCACGGGAAGCCCGGGCCTGACGTGGTCGCGCGGTATGACCTGGTCGAGGACGCGGAGGTTCGCGCCGGGCTGCTCACGGCCCGGCGCGGCACGGCGTTCTTCGCGCGCAAGCTCAGCGAGCTCTCGTACGGGGATCTCGACGGGCCCTCGCTCCTGCCAGGGTGGACCCGCCGCCACGTGATAGCCCATGTGGGCTACAACGCGCGGGCCGTCGCGCGGCTCGTCGAGTGGGCCGCGACCGGGGTCGAGACGCCGATGTACTCCTCACCCGCGGCGCGGAACGCCGAGATCGAGTTCGGCGCTACGCTCCCGCCGGTCGCGCTGCAGAACCTGTTCGACCACTCCGCCATTCATCTGTCCGTCGAGTGGCGCGATCTGCCCGCCGACCGCTGGGACTTCGAGGTCCGAACGGCTCAGGGCCGGCTCGTGCCGGTGGCCGAGACGGTGTGGATGCGGACGCGCGAGGTGTGGCTGCACGCCGTTGACCTCGACAACGGGGCCCGCTTCGCGGGCGTTCCCGCGGCCGTGCTGCGACGGCTGCTGGGCGACATCTGGGGCGCGTGGGAGAAGCGCGGAGAGATCGCCGCGCTCGCCGTCCGGGTTGCCGGCGGCGAGGACGCCGGGCTGACGCTCGGCG
>NZ_JBKZWT010000391.1:0-2948 GCF_047759905.1 Sinomonas sp. G460-2
GAGTTCGGCGTTCGCGGCGATCGCGGCGTGCAGTACCGGTCCGAGCTCCCGGTTGAACGGGGTCATGGCGGCGGCCGCCCGCTCCAGCCCGGCGCCCACGGCGGCGAGGGGCGTCGCGTCAGTGGAAGCCGAGGCGATCCCCTCGGTCAGCAGCTGCGAAAGCGTCTCCTGGCCGGCGGCGAGCACGTCCCGTTTGTCGGGGAAGTAGCGGAAGAAGGTGCTCTTGGTCAGCCCAGCGCGCTCGGCGATCTCGACAACTGTCACCTCGTCGTAGCCGCGCTCGGCGAACAGATGCAGTGCCGCGGTGACGAGCCGCTCGCGCGCGTCGGGATTCCAGCGAGGCATGGGTTCCATTCTAGCGACGGGACCTTTGTCCCGTCGCACGTGGTACGCTGATGGGACAAACGTCCTATCGCAAGGAGAAGCAGATGCGCGTTTTCGTCACGGGCGCCAGCGGAGGAATTGGCTCCGCCGTCGTCCCCGAATTGATCTCCGCGGGCCACGAAGTCCTGGGGCTCGTCCGGTCCGATGCCTCCGCCAAGGCAGTCGCCGCGGCGGGCGCGGTCCCGCTCCGCGGCGAGCTCGCCGACCCGGCGAGCCTCCGCGCCGGCGCCGAACAGGCGGATGGCGTGATCCACCTTGCCTTCGGCAACGACTTCACGGACATCCAGCGCTGCGTGGACGAAGAGACGCTCGCCGTCGAGACGTTCGCTGCTGCACTCGAGGGCACCGGGAAGTCGCTCGTCATTGCATCGGGGACCCCGGCCGTGCCTGGCCGCCCTTCCACCGAGGAGGATGCAATGCCGGCCGTGGGTCCGCTCGCAGGGCGGGCCCGGAACGCGCAGACCGTGCTCGGTCTGGCAGAGAAGGGCGTTCGATCGGCGGCTGTGCGCCTTCCGCGCTCGGTCCACACGGGCGAGGGACGGTACGGGTTCGCGTCGTTCCTCATCGAGGCGGCGCAGCGGACTGGGGTCTCGGGCTACGTGGGCGACGGCAGCCAGCGCTGGCCGGCGGTCCACCGCCTCGACGCCGCCCGGCTCTTCCGGCTCGTCCTCGAGCGCGCAGACCCCGGAACCGTCGCGCACGCCGTGGCCGACGAGGGCGACACCATGCTGTCCCTCGCCGAGGCCATCGGGCAGCGGCTCGGGCGGCCCGTCGAAGCGGTGCCGGCCGAAAGCTTCGGATTCCTCGGCACGGTCTTCGCCGTCGACCAGCCCTCCTCGAGCGCACAGACGAGGGAGCGCTTCGGATGGCGTCCCTCCCACCCGAGCCTCCTCGAAGACCTGGCGACCGGTAGGTACCCGGCCTAGTTCCCGCGCCGAAGGAGCATGCGGAGCCCGGCTGCAAGGAACCACACCGCCTGCATAACCGACAGCCCGATTCCCACGAACACTCCAACCGGCGTCACGACGGCGAGAGCTCCGGCGAGCACGAATGCCCCGGCCAGAACGATCGCGCTCCGAGCCAGCCAGCCGCCGAGCACCCCGCGCCCAGCAAATCCGACCCCCACGAACACCATCGGCGCGGGAATCAGTGGGAAAATGCGGACGAAGACCCCGTTGCTGAGCGCGAACGCCACCGCCGCGGTCGTCGAGTCGCCGCTCGCGGCGGCCACCGGAACCGACTCAAGCACAACGGCCTCAGCCAGCACCACGGCGAGGAGCGTCGCGCCGCCGACCATCGCCAGGAGGCCCGCGAAGGAGACGACGGTGCCGGCCATGCGCAGGACCGCGAGCACGAAGGCGACGCAGAGGGCGCTGCCGACCGTCTGGAACCACCCGCCGGCAAAGAAGAGGAGCGCGTGGTCCGAGGCATAGTTCGCCAACGCCGTTGGAGTCCCGCCCGCGAAGGGCCACCCGGATAGTGCCGGGACGGTGAAATAGACCAGCAGGAACACGGTTCCCACCACGGCGGCGAGCCCGGCCCACCGAGCCATTCCGTCGCGCTGTTCGCCAGCCCCTAGCTTGGACATCGCCCCCCCCATCCGGCCTGCGGTCGATCCCGCACGGCTAGCGGGACCTTATGCTGTGGGCCGCCACGGATCAAGGCCCGGCGCTAGTGCTTTCCCCCGCGCCTGCGGCCCGCCGCGCCTGCCGGGCAATCAGAGACGGCCGTGGAGCTTCCTGGACGAGGCGGGAGGCCGATAGTCTTGAACATTTCTTGAGCTTTTCTTGTCGGTTGGCGGGCGTTCGCCTTGAAACCCACACCGGAGAGTTGTGCTGTCAGCCGCTGGGGCTGGCGCAGACTACTCAGTCCGGGCGGGGCCCGGCCGAATCAGGGGATACTCATGGGTCTCAGCCTCAAGTCCACGTCCGGGAAGCTTCTCGCATCTGCAGCCCTCGTCGGCGCAGCCGCGAGCGTCGCGGGCCTTGGCACCTACGGCGCTTTCACATCCACCACCTCCGCGAACACGTCGGTCTCCTCCGGCACGGTCACGATCGGCCTCGGCACTTCCGGCACGGCGACCAACCGGCTCAGCGTCGCGGCGACCGGGATCGTCCCCGGCGACACGATCCAGCGCGCGGTCACGCTCACCAACTCGGGCAGCCAGAACCTCTCGGAGGTCGAGCTGACAACCGTCGCGACGACGTCCTCGAAACTCGACACTGATGCCACCAACGGCCTCCAGCTGGTGATCGACTCCTGCTCGGTCCCGTGGACCGAGGCCGGCACGGCTCCCGCCTACACGTACACGTGCTCGGGCACGAGCACCTCGGTCCTCGCGAGCCAGGCGGTCATCGGCTCGAACGTCGACCTCGCGAGCCTCGCGTCAGTGACGGCGGGCCGGGCGGACAACCTCCGCGTCACCCTCACGCTGCCGACCACTGCGGACAACACGTTCCAGGGGATCTCCAGCACGGTGAGCTTCTCCTTCACGGGCACGCAGCGCAGCGGCACCAGCCAGTAGCGCCCGAGACCACGACCCGTCTCCCGTCCGTCAGGAAGAC
>NZ_JBKZWT010000392.1:0-2925 GCF_047759905.1 Sinomonas sp. G460-2
TGACGCTCAGCCCGCCGCTCGAGGCGCCGGTGAGGTCGTGGAGGTCCACCGAGACGTCGGCCACGTCGACGGCAACCGTGTCGCCGTCGGTGACCTCCCCCGCGAGGAGGGCCTTGGCCAGCCGGTCCCCGATCTCGCGCTGGACGAGCCGCCGCAGCGGCCGCGCGCCGTACGCGGGGTCATAGCCCGACATCGCGAGCCAGGCCCGCGCGCCGTCGGTCACGTCGAGCGCGAGGCGGCGCCCGCGCAGCCGCCCCTGGAGCGCATCGACCTGCAGCTGGACGATCCGGGAGAGCTCGTCGACCGAGAGCGGCTCGAACATGATGATGTCGTCGAGCCGGTTGAGGAACTCGGGCTTGAACGAGGTGTGCACCACCTGCATCACGGCGTCCTCCTTCGTGGCCTGGCTCAGGTCCGGGTCCACGAGGTATTGGCTGCCGAGGTTGGACGTCAGCACGAGGATCGTGTTGCGGAAGTCCACGGTGCGGCCCTGCCCGTCGGTGAGCCGGCCGTCGTCGAGCACTTGGAGCAGGATGTCGAACGCCTCGGGGTGCGCCTTCTCGACCTCGTCCAGCAGGATCACCGAGTACGGCCGGCGCCGGACGGCCTCCGTGAGCTGCCCGCCTTCTTCGTAGCCCACGTACCCGGGAGGCGCCCCGACGAGGCGCGCGACGGCGTGCTTCTCCGAATACTCGCTCATGTCGATGCGCACCATGGCGCGCTCGTCGTCGAACAGGAAGTCCGCGAGCGCCTTCGCGAGCTCGGTCTTGCCCACGCCGGTCGGCCCGAGGAACAGGAACGAGCCGGTGGGCCGGTTGGGATCGCTGATCCCGGCCCGCGCGCGGCGCACGGCGTCGGAGACCGCCTGGACGGCCTTCGTCTGGCCGATGAGCCGCTTCCCGACCTCCTCCTCCATGTGCAGGAGCTTCTGGCTCTCGCCCTGGAGCATGCGGCCCGCCGGGATTCCGGTCCACGCGGAGATGACCTCCGCGATGTCGTCCGCCGTGACCTCCTCGGCGACCATCTTGGCGCTCGCGCTCGCCTCCTGCTCGGCCACCGAGGCGGCCTTGAGCTCGCGTTCGACCGTCGGGATCTCGCCGTAGAGGATCCGGGACGCCTCGGCGAGGTCCCCGTCGCGCTGGGCCTTGTCCGCCACCGACCGCAGCTCGTCGAGCCGCGCGCGAAGCTCGCCGACGCGGTTGAGGCCGGCCTTCTCCGCCTCCCACCGGGCGTTGAGCGCGGCGAGCTCCTCCTTCCGGTTGGCCATGTCCTCGCGGATGGCGGCGAGCCGCTCGATCGACGCGGCGTCCGTCTCGCCGTCGAGGGCGAGCTCCTCCATGGTGAGGCGGTCGACGGCGCGGCGCAGCTGGTCGATTTCCTCCGGCGCCGAGTCGATCTCCATGCGGAGCCGCGACGCGGCCTCGTCGATGAGATCGATCGCCTTGTCGGGAAGCTGCCGGCCAGTGATGTAGCGGTTCGAGAGCGTCGCCGCCGCGACGAGGGCGGAGTCGGAGATCGAGACCTTGTGGTGGGCCTCGTAGCGCTCCTTGAGGCCGCGGAGGATCGCGATCGTGTCCTCAACGCTCGGCTCGCCCACGAAGACCTGCTGGAAGCGGCGCTCGAGCGCGGCGTCCTTCTCGATGTTCTCGCGGTATTCGTCGAGCGTCGTGGCGCCGATGAGGCGCAGCTCGCCGCGCGCGAGCATGGGCTTGAGCATGTTCCCGGCATCCATCGACGAGTCCCCCGTCGCGCCCGCGCCGACCACCGTGTGGATCTCGTCGATGAACGTGACGATCTGGCCCTCGGAGCTCCGGATCTCCTCAAGGACGGCCTTGAGCCGTTCCTCGAACTCGCCGCGGTACTTCGCGCCGGCCACCATCGAGCCGAGGTCGAGCGAGATGAGGCTCTTGCCGCGCAGGCTCTCCGGGACGTCCCCGGCGACCATGCGCTGGGCGAGCCCCTCGACGACGGCGGTCTTGCCCACCCCCGGCTCGCCGATGAGCACGGGGTTGTTCTTGGTGCGCCGCGAGAGGACCTGGACTACGCGCCGGATCTCCGCATCGCGGCCGATCACGGGGTCGAGCTTGCCCGAGCGGGCGATCGCGGTGAGGTCGGTCCCATACTTCTCGAGGGACTGGAACGTGTTCTCGGGGTCGGGGCTGTCCACCTTGCGGTCGCCGCGCACGCCGGGGAGCGCCGCCTTGAGCGATTCGAGGTTCGCGCCGTTGTCCCGCAGCGCGTGGCCGGCCGGACCGCCGTCGGCGGCGAGGCCGAGCAGGAGGTGCTCGGTCGAGACGTAGCTGTCCCCGAGCCGCTCCGACTCCTGCTGCGCCGCCTGGATGACCTGGAGGCCCTGGCGGCTCAGCTGCGCCTGGGCGACAGTGTTGCCCGAGCTCGAGGGCAGGGCCTTGATCGCGGTGCTCGCGGCGACGCTCACGGCGTCCGGGTCGGCACCCGTGGCCCGCAGGAGCGCGACAGCGACGCCCTCGCGCTGATCCATGAGCGCCTTGAGGAGGTGGGCCGGCTCGACCTGCGGATTGCCAGCGGTCGAGGCATTCATGGCCGCGGCCGAAAGCGCCTCCTGGCTCTTCGTGGTGAATTTGACGTCCAAAAGAGAGCTCCTTCCCCCGGGTTCCAGACCCATGAAACCGCGCTGGCCTCACGTAGGTCAACGCATCTAACTTGAGTGTACTTGACTCAAGTATTGACTCCAAACCACGTCGTCGCGCCAGGACGGGTATCGCGTGCGATGCTGAGGGGCATGGCGATCCTCATCGACACCCCGATGTGGCCCGCGCACGGGACCGTCTTCGCGCACCTCGTCTCCGACACGTCCCTCGCCGAGCTCCACGCGTTCGCTGCGGCCGCGGACGTCCCCGAGCGGGCCTTCGACGAGGACCACTACGACGTCCCCGAGCGCCGCCA
>NZ_JBKZWT010000393.1:0-2907 GCF_047759905.1 Sinomonas sp. G460-2
GGACCCGGAGCGGCGCGCGCGCCCCGACGGCTACCGGGACGTCCGCCCGCCCGCACAGCTCGAGGAGGGCGAGGTTGTTGCGCGCCACCTGGTCCGCGTCCACATTGCCGGGAGTGCTCGTCACCGCGACGAGCTCGACGTGCGGCTGGCTGCACAGGTAGATAAGCGCGAGCGCGTCGTCGACGCCCGTGTCGCAATCCATGAGAAGCGACACGGGCTCCCGACGAGGCTCGTGCTCGACGGGCCTCGACGCAGCGTTCAGGAAGGTCCCCACGGCTCGATCAGAAGAGCGCAACCTTGGGCGTCCGCGGGAAGATCTCGTCGAGCTCGGCGAGGTCCTCGGCGCTCGGCTGCCACGAGGCGGCCTCGGCGTTCTCGCGGATCTGCTCGGGCCGCGTCGCGCCCGCGATGACGCTCGCGACGGACGGCTGGGCGGCGAGCCACGAGAACGCGACCTGGAGCTCCGCGAGGCCGCGCTCCTCGGCGAATGCAGAGAAGCGGTCCAGCTGGTCCCAGTCGGCGTCGTGGACAAGGTTGGTGCGCGAGTGCGAGAGGCGCGAGCCCTCGGGCGCGGTCCCCCGCGAGTACTTGCCCGTGAGCAGGCCGTTCGCGAGCGGGAAGTACGGGAGGACGCCGAGCCCGTAGGCCTCGGCGGCTTCGGTGACCTCGAGCTCGGCGCGGCGGTCCAGGAGGTTGTAGTGGTTCTGGCTCGAAACGAACGGCGTGTAGCCGCCCATCCGGGCCACGAACTCGGCCTCGGCGATCTGCCAGCCGCTCCGGTTCGAGTGGCCCACGTAGCGGACCTTGCCCTCGTGGACGAGGTCGTCGAGCGCCGAGAGCGTCTCCTCGATGGGCGTGCTCGGGTCCGGGGTGTGGAACTGGTAGAGGTCGATCCAGTCCGTGTCGAGGCGACGGAGCGAGGCCTCGATGGCCTGGCGGATGTAGCGCCGCGAGCCGCGGGCACCGAAGTCGTTCCCGTTGGCACCGTGCATGTCCATGCCGAACTTGGTCGCGACCACGACGTCGTCACGGCGGCCCTTGAGCGCGCGGCCGAGCATCTCCTCACTCAGCCCGGGGGTCCGGCCGTAGACGTCGGCGACGTCGAAGAGCGTGATCCCCGCGTCGATCGCAGCGTGGATCACGGCGTCGGTCCCTTCCTGGGACTCCGTGGGGGTGTTCGCGCGGCCGAGGTTGTTGCACCCGAGGCCTACAGTGGACACGGTCAGGCCGGAACGGCCCAGGCGGCTGTAGTCAGTCATACGGCCAGCCTACTCGCGCGGGCGTGGCCGAAAAGATGGGCGTCAGAGCGTGAAGCTGCGAACGCCCGACGGCGCGTGCTTGAGTTTGAACTCGTCCGGCGCCTCGGGCGCGGCGACGGCGATCGAGAGTTTCGTGAAGTCGCTCGTCGCCTCGCGCACGCACGTCTTGACGGCCGCGACGGCCTTGTTCACGTCGACGCAGCGCGTGAAGATCGTGAGCCGTCCGCGGCCGATCTCGCTCCCCTCGACCGTCCCGAGGCCCCGCCACGCAAGGTGGGCCGTGAGCGCTCCAACGGCCTGACGCTCGAGGAAGCGGTCGCGCTCGGTCCCGTCCTGCGACTTGAGCGCGAACTGGGCGACGACGCGGTGCTGCTCCGTCTCGGGGATCTCCGCGAAGCCGTCTTCTGCGCACTGGGCAGCGAAGGCGGCGAGGAGCGCCTCGCTCGCGGCAGCGTCGACGTCGTCCGTGGCGTCCGACGTCGAGAGGTGACCAACGGGGCCGTGGTTGACCACGAACTGGGCGGCCTCGTCGTCGTGCCACGCCTCGCGGAACTCGAGGGTGCCATCGTCGCGGCGGCGGTAGGCGCGCAGGAAGCTCATGCGTGGTCCTCTCTCGTGGCCGCGCGGCCGCGGGCCAGCCATTCGTCGGCGACGCCGCCGAAGGGCCCGGTGCCCTCGCGCACGGCGGCAAACAGGCGCTCGCATTCGTCCCGGACGGCGCTCACGAGCCATCCCGGGTAGTCCATGCTCGCGCGGTGCTCCTCGAACTCGTCCTCGTCGTCGACGAAGACGCCGCGGGAGGCGGAACGGATCACGTCGAGGTCCATGTCGATCATGTGGAACTCAACGGCGCCGGGCCCGCTGGCCGACCCCGCGCGGATGCGGCTCCACGCGAGGTCCCACGCAAGATCCACGTAGACGCGGAAGTCGCCCGGATTGGCCTCGTCGTAGAACGTCGCCGCGTACCCGCCGTCGCGAGGGACGAGCAGTACGGCGTCCGCGAGCGTGTGGAGCGCCATCCCGGGGCGCGAGATGAACTCGCCGCGGCCCTGGTAGATCCACCAGCCATGTTCGTCCTCGCCGAGGGCGACGCCCGGCACGACCCAGTGCGGGCCGCCGTCCCACTTGCGGTTGCGGGCGACGACGAGGTCCCCCGCGCGCGGCAGGTCCACCGCAGTCGGGACGACTGTCCGGCTCGGGACCGGCCGGGCGGACGCGGGCTGGCTCACAGCTGCGGGAGACTTCCCGTGCGAGGAGCGGTCTGGCCGGGAAGCGGGCGCGCGAAGGGAACCTTCGTGCCGAGCACCTGGGCGACGATGTCGTGGGTGACCTGCTGCGCCGTGAGGCCCACGCGCGCGAGCACCTCGGAGCGCGTGCCGTGGTCGAGGAACTGGACCGGCAGCCCCACCTCGTTGAGCGCCGTGTCAACGTTCGCCGCGCGCATTTCCTGGCGGATGCGCGAGCCGACGCCTCCCGCGCGGACGCCGTCCTCGAGGCACACGACGATGCGGTGGTCGGCCGCGAGGCGGATGACGCTCATCGGCACGGGAAGGACCCAACGCGGATCGATGACCGTCGAGCTGATGCCCTGGTGATCGAGGCGTTCGGCGATGTCGAGCGCGAGGTCGCTCATGGCCCCGACCGCCAC
>NZ_JBKZWT010000394.1:0-2873 GCF_047759905.1 Sinomonas sp. G460-2
CGAGGAGCGGGATGTCAGCCTCCGTCCACGAGGCGTCGGCCGGGCGCTCGAGCAGATCGCGCTCCTGCTCCGTCAGGCCCGGCGCGACGGCGTCGAGGATCCGCCGCCTCGAGAACAGCTCGACGAGGAGCTGCTGGGGAGTCATCGGCATCCAACACAGATTGAGCGCGACGCGGACGTCCCGCGCCTGCCGCACATCCTCGGCAAGGTACGAGCGGTCGGCGTTGTTGCCCACGCTCGAGGCCTCGACCTTGGACTGGAGCTGCTCCGTGAGTTCGCGGAGCAGGATCTTCACGAACGTGTTGCGTGCCTCGTTGTGCGGCTTTCCAGTGGCGCGGGCCTTCTCGCGGGCGCGGCGCACCTGCCGCGGCGTGAGCAGCAGCTTCGTGCCCTCGACGTCGAGGATCCGATCGCCTGCCGGGACGCGCTGGCGGTTCGCGACCGCGGCCGCGATGAGCTCGACCATGCGCTGGCTGCCCTTGAGCTTCGCGACGCGCGCGTCCTCTTCGGGCACGCCGTTGATGCCGGGCATAAGGCGGCCCACGCTCGACATGACGACGCCCGTCTCGCCGAGCGACGGCAGGACGCGCTCGATGTACTTCATGAACGAGAGCGAGGGCCCCACGAGCAGCACGCCGGCCGACTTGAGCCGGTCGCGGTGGCTGTAGAGGAGGTAGGCGGCCCGGTGGAGTGCGACGGCGGTCTTGCCCGTGCCGGGTCCGCCCTGCACGACGAGGGCGCCGGGCATGGGCGCGCGGATGATCCGGTCCTGCTCGGCCTGGATCGTGCTCACGATGTCAGCCATGCGGCCGGTCCGCTTGGAGTTCAGCGCCGCGAGAAGCGCGCCCTCGCCCTGGTGGTGATGTGCGGCGTCGAGCATCTCGGAGTCGAGGATGTCATCCTCGATGGCCTTGACGTCGCGGCCCTGGAGGATGAGGTGACGGCGGCGCCGCACACCTTGGCGATCGAACGCCGTCGCCTGGTAGAAGTGGCTCGCCTCGGGGGCTCGCCAGTCGACCATGAGGCGCCGCAGATCGTCCGTGCTCAGGCCGATGCGACCGATGTACTGGGCCTCGCCGTCGTCGAGATCGAGCCGGCCGAAGACAAGCCGGTCCTCGACCGCGTCAAGTTGCGCGAGCCGGTCCTCGTAGAGCGCGGCGAAGGCGTCGCGTTCCGAGATGTTCTGCACGGAGCCGATCGCCCCCGCCTTGCGCACGGCCGCGAGCTGATCGCGTTTCTCGTCGCGCAACTCATCGAGCCGGCGGTACAGGCCCCGCACGTAGTCCCGTTCGTGAGCCAGATCGGCGTCGAGCATCGGCGCATTCCCCTTACTGCAATGACGGACCGTCCATTCTACAGCGATTCCTGTGAACTTGCGGTGCTGGTCACACGTCGACGCGCTGCAGGGAGCGGACCCGGTGCCCCGCGAGGGCGGCGCGCCCGTGCAGGGCGGTGAGTTCAAGGACGACGCCGATGCCCGCCACGTGCGCGCCCGTGCGCTCCATGAGGCGGGTCGCCGCCGAAAGAGTGCCGCCCGTCGCGAGGACGTCGTCGAGGAGGAGGACGCGAGTTCCCGGCGGGATATCGTCCTCGTGGACCTCGAGGGTCGCCGATCCGTACTCCAAGGCGTAGTCCTCGGAGATCGTGCGTCGAGGAAGCTTGCCCTTCTTGCGCACGGTAATCACGCCCGTCCCCGTGGCGTACGCTGCGGCGGCGGCCAGGAGAAAGCCCCGCGCCTCGACGCCGGCCACGAGCTCGAACTGCCCCGCGAAGGGCACCGTGAGCGCGTCGACGATGGCGCGCAGGCCCACGGGGTCCGCGAAAACGGGAGTCAGGTCCTTGAACGTGATCCCAGGCTTGGGATAGTCCTCCACAGTCGCGCACAAGCGGTCGAGGAGCTCATCGAGGCTCTCCCCGCGCGGACCCGTCGAAGGCGTGCTTCCTGGGGTCGCGGGGGTGCGTCGGGAGGCGGAGTCAAAAGTCACTACTCAACGTTACCGAATGTTCATGTCCACACCGGACCGACCAGTCTTAACCAGCGCCCCGGCTGGTGCTTCAATATCCGCATGCTTCACTCGGTTGCGCTCGCCGGGCACGGCGTCCGTCTGTTGCCGCTCACGCCTCTCCAGGCCGAGCACCTCTTTCCCCTCATCGACGCCGAGCTCTGGTCGGGCATGGCCGCCCGGCGGCCCGAGACTGTCGAAGAGCTCGCGGGCCTCTTCGCGTCGCGCCTCGACGACCCCCGCGCGATCCCGTTCGCGGTGGCGGACGACGCGACGGGATCCCTCCTGGGCTCGACCGGGCTCTACGACGTCGATCCCGTGCTTGGCCGCGCCGAGATCGGCGGAACGTTCTTCGGCAGGCCCTCCTGGGGGTCCGGCGCCAACGCCGCGTCGAAGCTCTTGCTCATGCGCTACACGTTCGACGCGATCGGGGTGCATCGGGTCACGTTCCGCGTTGACACGCGCAACGGGCGAAGCGCCAAGGCGATCCTCAAGCTCGGCGCCGTCTACGAGGGCACGCTTCGGGCGTACCGCCCGGGTCACGACGGCGGGCGAATCGACACCGCGGTGTTCTCCGTTCTCGCGGCCGAATGGCCCGCGGTGCATGAGCGGCTCCTGAACCGCCTCACGGGACGCGACGAGGCACCGCTCGACGCCGCCTAGGCAAATGGGCGGTGCCCCCGGCCCGCCGTTTCCGACCACCTTTGACCGTGGGAATCTCACCACGGCGGCGTGTTGCGGACGACGCGCCGCCTGAGCGCGTCAAAGCCGGTCGGAATGCGATAGAGCGTCAACGCACGACGGCGTCTCCCGCAGCCCGCGCGCGGACCCGGGGCTTCGCGGGGCGGTAGGCGGACACGCTCGGCTCCC
>NZ_JBKZWT010000395.1:0-2863 GCF_047759905.1 Sinomonas sp. G460-2
GAGTGGCCGACGGGAGAAGGCGCCTTGTCGCTCATCCAAGTCACCCTCTCGCTGACCCAAGTCACTTTCGGGCACGGGAGTCACCTCGAGGGTGCCTTATCGGCGAGAAGGTAACTGCGCTCCGCAACAAGGTGACTGCCGCGTGGCGACTGGGCTCGGCGCGAAGGCGGCCGGGAGGCACGGCGCCCTCGGCGCGAAGGCGGTCGGGAGTCACGGCACCCCCGGTCCGAAGGCGGCCGGGAAGCACGACACCCCCGGTCCGAAGACCGGGGGTGTCGTCGATGTCTTGATGCATCTGTAGAACATGTGCCCATGCATCACATTGGTGCACATCACATTGGTGCGCCCAGAGGGATTCGAACCCCCGACCTTCTGTTCCGTAGACAGACGCTCTATCCAGCTGAGCTATGGGCGCATTTCCGAGGCGTTGGCGTGGATCTGCAGTTCGCACAGCATTCCTCGCGCTTCGGCCTGAATAACTTTACGCGAAGACCAACGCGGTTCCAAATCAAAGCGATGAGACCTGCATGACTGTACCGGTCTATGTGACCTTGATCACTTAAAAAGGGCCCCTCGGGACCAAAAACCCTAGATTTCAGCTATTTTGAGTGTTTCACTCTCATTTCAGGCATGTAACGAGGTCGGGTGGTACAGACCACCTTCCCTACCATTGAGGGACACGCCGACCCAGCGAAGGAGGAAGACATGGGCGCAACTCGCGTTCGGCTTCTTGAAGGAGCCCCCACCACCTACGAGCCCCTGCTGTCCTGGGTTGAGGAAGTCGCGGAACTGACTCAGCCTGAACGGATTCACTGGGTGGACGGTTCCGAGGCGGAGTACCGCCAGCTGACCGACGAGCTCGTGGCCGCGGGCACCCTGACGCGGCTCAACCCGGAGACCTTCCCGAACTCCTTCGCGGCCTTCTCCGACCCCGCGGACGTGGCCCGCGTCGAGGAGCAGACGTTCATCTGCTCGCGCAACGAGCGCGACGCCGGCTTCACCAACAACTGGATGGACCCGGCCGAGATGAAGGTCAAGCTCAAGGGCCTCTTCGACGGCGCCATGCGCGGCCGCACCATGTACGTGATCCCGTTCGTCATGGGCCACCTCGACGCCGAGGACCCCAAGTTCGGCGTCGAGATCACCGACTCGGCCTACGTTGTCGCGTCCATGCGCATCATGGCCCGCATCGGCACGGACGTCCTGAAGAAGATCGAGCAGACGGGCGCGTTCTTCGTGCCCGCGCTGCACTCGGTCGGCGCGCCGCTCACACCCGGTCAGGAGGATGTCTCGTGGCCGTGCAACCCGGAGAAGTGGATCGTGCACTTCCCCGAGGAGCGCTCGATCTGGTCGTACGGCTCGGGCTACGGCGGCAACGCCCTTCTCGGCAAGAAGTGCTACGCCCTGCGCATTGCGTCCGTCATGGCCCGCGACGAGGGTTGGCTCGCCGAGCACATGCTCATCCTTAAGCTCACGAGCCCCGAGAACAAGGTCTACAACGTCGCCGCGGCCTTCCCGTCCGCGTGCGGCAAGACCAACCTCGCCCTCCTCGACCCCACGATCGAGGGCTGGAAGGTCGAGACGCTCGGCGACGACATCACGTGGATGCGCTTCGGCAAGCACGGCGAGCTGCGCGCCGTCAACCCGGAGGCGGGCCTCTTCGGCGTCGCCCCCGGCACCGGCTGGGGCACGAACCCGAACGCGATGCGCGCCATCGCGAAGGGCAACAGCATCTTCACGAACGTCGCGCTGACGGACGAGGGCGGCGTGTGGTGGGAGGGCATGACCGACGAGGTCCCCGCCCACCTCACCGACTGGCAGGGCAACGAGTGGACGCCCGAGGCCGGCCGCCCGGCCGCCCACCCCAACTCGCGGTTCTGCACGCCGATCGACCAGATCGACATGCTCGCGGACGACTACTTCGCGCCCGACGGCGTCGAGGTGCACGCGATCCTGTTCGGCGGCCGCCGCAAGACCACCGTCCCGCTCGTGACCCAGTCCCGCGACTGGGCCAACGGCATCTTCATGGGCGCCACGCTCTCCTCGGAGACGACCGCAGCCGCGGCCGGCGCGGTAGGCGTGGTGCGTCGCGACCCCATGGCCATGCTTCCGTTCATCGGCTACGACGCGGGCGACTACCTCAACCACTGGGTCAACCTCTCGGCGAAGGCCAACCCGGCCAGGCTCCCGAAGATCTTCCTCGTGAACTGGTTCCGCCGCACCCGCGAGGGCGGCTTCGCGTGGCCCGGCTTCGGCGACAACTCGCGCGTGCTCAAGTGGGCGATCGAGCGCATCGAGGGCTCGGCGGAAGCTGTCGAGACCCCGATCGGCTTCGTCCCGACGCCCGAGAGCCTCGACCTCACGGGCCTCGGCATGACGCCTGAGCAGGTCAACGAGGCGGTCCGCTTCGATGCCGACGAGTGGCACGCCGAGGTTCCCGGCCTCGAGGAGTGGTTCGCCCGCTTCGGCGGCTCGCTGCCCGAGAGCATCACGGCCCAGCTCGACGGCCTCAAAGAGCGCCTCGGCTGACCATGCCCAGGCCGTAGGCCGCAACAGACTCCGGCGAACTGAACGGCGCCGGACACCCTAGGAGGGCCGCCCCGCTGCACACGGGGCGGCCCTCCTGCGTCGGAGCGGACCGGGTAAGCCTGAATCGGGCCAGGAGCCCGTGGTCGACGCCTCCGCGCGCGGGTACCGTGGGGCCATGGACGACGGCGCCCACTCCCTCGCTGACCCGCCCCACCCGCCCGTGCTCAGGCCCTTGGACTCGCTCCGCGCGGCGGATCTTCCGGACGCGGGCGGCAAGGGCGCTAACCTCGGCGAGCTTCTGGCGGCGGGTCTCCCGGTGCCGCCGGGTTTCGTG
>NZ_JBKZWT010000396.1:0-2853 GCF_047759905.1 Sinomonas sp. G460-2
TCGGCGAGCGGCCCCGCGTCGACCGTGTCGAAGCCGAACGTGTCGATGAGGGCTGCGACCTCCGCCTTGGCGGCCGCGTCGTCACCCGCGATGGCGAGCGCCCGCCGGCCCGGCGAGCCGGCAGGGAGCGCATGGCTCGTGAGCTCGCGCGCGTAGATGTGATTGAACGCCTTGACCACGTGCGAGTCCGGAAGGTGCCGCTGGAGGAGCTCCGCGGTCGTGGTCTCCTCGGCCTCGAGCTCGGGGATGATTCCGTCGCGCTGCGGGTAGTAGTTGTTCGTGTCGATGACCGTCTTGCCTGCGAGCTCGTCCACGGGCACGAGGCCGATGTTCCTGAGGGGGATGCTGACCACCGCGATGTCGGCGGCGCCTGCGGCTTCGGCCGGTGACGCGGCGCGGGCGCGGGGGCCCAGTTCCGCGACGAGATCGCTGAGGGTTTCCGGGCCCCGAGAGTTGCTCACGACCACGTCGAGCCCCGCCTCGACGGCGAGGCGCGCAAGCTGCGATCCGATGTGTCCGCTTCCGATCAGTCCAAGAGTCGTCATGCTCCGTGCAACCGAAGCGGCCCACGGGTATTCCCTCGCGGCGGCGCCGGCGCCTGGAAAGTGGCTCGATTCACATCTTGTCGCGGTCCGGGCGCATGCCGTTCATCGCGTCCCGGGCGTCCCAGATGTCGCGTTCGGCTTCGCTCGGCGCGCCGCCGCCGAACTTCGCCGGAAGCCACCACGCGCCGGCCGGTTGGCCGAGCGGGAAGTCGAGGGCCGCAGCGTCGGCGGCCCTCTGCATCGCGTGCTGGAGCCTTGCCGCGGCGCGTTCGGGATCGTCCCCGTCGACGGGGTACACGGGATCGCCGAAGTGCACCCGAATCGGTGCGCGCCACAGGTCGCGGAAGGAGCCCCGGCCTCGCGTGCCGAAGGTGCCGTGCCCGCGCGTCGTCACCCGGTGGCCGCCCCACACCCCGACGGGGATGAGGGGGACGCCCGTGGCGGCCGCCATGCGCACGGCGCCAGTGTGGCAGCGCCGCACGGTGAAGCTCCGGCTCACGCCGGCCTCGGGGAAAAGCGCCACGCTCCAGCCCGCGTCGAGGGCCCGCACAGACGCATTGAGGCTCGCGTGGTTGGGCGCGCCGAGCACGGCCATGCCGCCACACGCCGTGATCGCGGCACCGAGCAGGCGGCTGCGATACGGGCGCGGGCCCACGAGGAAGCGGAGCCGGTCGCGGCGGCGCGCCCACCAGGCGATGGCGACGGGGACGAAGTCGACGTACCCGAAGTGGGTGATCGCGAGGACCACTTGTCCGGGCGGGACGTTCTCGAGCCCGGTCGCGGTGATCTCGAGGCGCGCGGCACGCGAGAGGCCCTCGAACAAGCGGAGGCCCACGTCGTACAGCCACGGGCTCCCGCGGGGGAGGGAGCGGGACGGCGCAACCGGCGGCGTGGCCATGCGCCAAGACTAGGCGGGGGCGCCGCCGTCGTTCCAGCGCTCGCGGCGCTCTTCGCGGCTCTCCTTGGGGAGGACATTAGAGTGGTCGCATGACCTCCGGCTCCCAGCGCGCCTCTGCCTTCGGGCGCCTCAGCGGGGCTGAGATCTTCGGCCAGGACCTCTCAGCCCTCGGCCTCCTCGGCGTCCTGCGCGCACCCGCCTCACGCCGCTGGTTCATCGGCTCCGGGATCGCGGTGGTCTTCTGGATCATCGGCGGCTGGGATCGCTTCGCCGCCGCGGCGATCGCGGCTGGGGCCCTCCCGCTCCGCACCGCCCACCTCGCGGTGTTCATGCTCTCGTTCATGCTGATCCCCCCGTTCAGCTGGGGCCAGACGCTTGCCCGCAAGCTCGGGCTTCTCGCCTTCCTCGTGGTCCTGAGCCTGGGGTTCTTCCTGTACGACTCGTCCGGAGGGGGCTGGTACTGGACCTACGTCGCCGTCTTGGCGGGCGTCCAGCAGATTCCGCGCGGAATCTTCCTGGGCTTCCTCGCGGGGCTCTTCGTCGTATCGCTCTCCATTCAGCTCGGCCACGGCCTCGCGTTCGTCGAGGCCCTCAACCAGCCCACCCTCATCGTCTCGCTGGGTCTTCTGCTCGCGGCGCTTGGGCGCCAAGCCCAGACGCTCCGCGAGCTGCGCGGGGCTCAGCACGAGCTGGCCGAGCTTGCCGTCGCCGAGGAGCGGAATCGGGTCGCGAGGGATCTGCACGATATCCTCGGCCACTCGCTGACGGTGATCGCCGTCAAGGCCGAGCTGACGGGCCGGCTCGTGCGGCTCGACCCGGACCGGGCTGAACGCGAGGCGGCGGACCTCGAAGAGCTTGCGCGCGGGGCGCTCGCCGACGTGCGGGCCACCGTAGGTGGCTACCGCGGGGTGAGCGTGGCCACCGAGCTGGCCGAGGCGCGCGCGGCGCTCGAATCCGCTGGCATCGAGCCGCGCCTTCCCGTCGCGGCCGACTCCGTGACGGCCGCCAACCGCGAGCTGTTCGGCTGGGTCCTGCGCGAGGGAGTCACGAACGTGGTGCGGCACTCGGGCGCATCCGTGTGCGAGGTCGCGTTCGGCCCCGACTGGATCCAGATTGACGACGACGGAGCCGGGCCATCGTCTGCGGCCGAGCCCGGGCAGGCGCCCGCCGGGCACGGTTTGTCCGGCCTCGGCGAGCGGGCGCACGCGGCTGGGCTTACGCTGAGCCTCGGCCGCTCGGAGCTGGGCGGGTACCGATTGCGGGTGGCCGCATGATCAGGCTGCTCATCGCCGACGACCAGGCGCTTGTCCGCGGCGCGCTCGCCGCGCTCCTGGGCCTCGAGCCGGACCTTGAGGTCGTCGCCGAAGTGGGGCGCGGAGACGAGGTGGTCCCCGCGGTCGCCGAGCACCA
>NZ_JBKZWT010000397.1:0-2852 GCF_047759905.1 Sinomonas sp. G460-2
CGGCGCCGCCGTAGTTGGCCGCGAAGCGCTCGTCGGCCACGTACATGTCGGCGAGGCCGAGCACGTAGGCCTTGGCCGGGCCCTCGGGGTAGCCCGGCGTGCCGGGGATCGAGCCGAGCCACTCGACGTGGCGCGCGGCGAGGGTCTGGGCGGTGTCGCTCTCGGGCGAGGCTCCGCTCGCGGCGGCGGCTCGCCAGTCGTCGATGAGCCGCGCGATGCGGCCCTTCCACTCCTGCTGGCCCTCGGCGCCGAGACCGCGCCACCACTTGTCGCTGTCGGCGTACGCCTTCGCGCCCCAGCGGGACTCGACCTCTTCCTTGTATTGCGTGTGGTCGAACCCATCGAACATGTCCTGTGCCATGAGCTGGCCACCTCCTTCCAATTGTTCAATCGTCGACTCGACGGCCCGCGCCTGGCGCGCGAGCCGTTCCTGCTCTTGCCGCAGCCACGCGAGGTGCGTGCGCAGCGCGGCGGACTGGTCCGTCTGATTCTTGAGGACCTCCGCGACGGCCGGCAGGCCCAGCCCGAGTTCGCGGAGCAGGAGGATGCGCTGGAGCCGCACGAGCGACTCCTCGTCGTAGTAGCGGTAGCCGTTGTGCCCCACGCGGCTCGGCTCGAGCAGGCCGATCGTCCCGTAGTGGCGCAGCGTGCGGCTCGTGGTCCCCGCGAGCTTGGCGACCTCTTGGATGCTCCAGTCCATGCGTTTCCTCCTTGCCTCTTCGAGAGTAGAAGTTGACGCCGCGTCAAGGTCAAGGGGCGGCGCGAAAGCCCGCGGGGCGTGGTCGCGTCGGGACTGCGCCCGGATTCCGACCGTCTTTGCCGGCTAGGAGGCCGCGAAACCGGCGTGTCGCGACGACACGCCGCGAACCCCGGCTCAGTCCCGGTCGGAATCCGCAGGTCTTGCCGCCGCCCGGCCACTCAACCGGTCCACGACCGCGAGCAGCTCGCCGAGCGACGTCCCAAACGACTGCTCGGGCCACGCCCCAGCCAGCGACGAATAGTGGTAGAGCCCCTCGCCCATGAGCATGACGGCGGTCGCGACGGCCGGGTCGGCAATCTCGCGGCGGATGAGCTCAAGCCAGGCCGCGTCGAGCTCCTCGAGCACCGCGAGCGCCTCGGGATGCCCCGCCTGGGCCAGCCGGACCGTCGCGACGAAGAGCGCGTCCATATCCGTACCCGAGTTGACCGACGTGCGCACGAAATACCGCGCTGGCCCCTCGGGATCCGCCGCCATGCGCTCCCGATCGGACGCCGCCGCCTCGCGCAGCGCCCCGAGCAGGGCCTCGGCGAGGGCGTCCTTGCTCTTGAAGTGGTACAGCAGCCCGCCCTTCGAGACGCCCGCGCGCGCCGCGACCGCGTCCATCGTCGCCGCCCGCTCGCCCTCGGAGACGAGGAGGTCCCGGTACGCGGCAAGCAGGGCCTCGCGGGCCTTGGGCGGTCTGGGCATAAGGCCACTGTACGCGGCGTTGATACTAAACCGTCCAGACGGTACAGTTAAACGAAAGCCCACCCCGAGAGCAGGAATCGTGGTCCAGACCTCGCACCCCCTCGCCGCCCACCAGATGCAGCACGCGACGGCCGCCCGCCGCTGGCTCGCGCTCACCGCGCTCATGTTCCCCGTGCTGCTCATCGCCGTCGACAACACGGTGCTCGCGTTCGCCCTCCCCGCCATCTCCCTCGCGCTCCAGCCGGGCAGCACCGAGCTGCTGTGGATCGTCGACGTCTACGCGCTCGTCCTCGCGGGGCTCCTCGTTCCGATGGGCAGCATCGGGGACCGCTTCGGCCGCCGCCGCATGCTGCTCATCGGCGCCACGGGCTTCGCCGCCGTCTCCGCGGCAGCGGCCTTCGCCACGAGCGCCGGCCAGCTCATCGCGGCCCGCGCACTCATCGGCATCTTCGGCTCGATGATCATGCCCGCGACGCTCTCGCTCATCCGGAACATCTTCGCCGACGCCACCGAGCGCCGCCTCGCGATCGCGATCTGGGCGGCGGCGTACTCGGGCGGCGCGGCGCTCGGCCCGCTCGTGGGCGGCGCGCTCCTCGAGCATTTCGCGTGGGGCTCGGTCTTCCTGCTCGCCGTGCCGGCCCTCGTCCCCCTGCTCATCCTCGCCCCGATCCTCGTGCCCGAATCGCGCGACCCCGCGCCGTCGCCCGTCGATCCGCCGAGCATCCTCCTCGTCATCGCTGCAGCGACCGCGGTCGTGTACGGCATCAAGGAGCTTGCGCACGACGGCGGCGCCCCCGCCGCGCTCATCCTCGCCACGGGGCTTGTGGCCGGGTGGGCGTTCGTGCGGCGGCAGCTGCGGCGCAAGCGGCCCATGCTCGACGTGCGGCTCTTCCGGACGCCGGCGTTCAGCGCGAGCCTCGCCTCGAACCTGCTCAGCATCTTCTCCCTCGTGGGGTTCATGCTGTTCCTCTCGCAGCACCTCCAGCTCGTCGTCGGCGAATCGCCGCTGCGCTCGGGGCTGCTCATGCTCCCGGGCCTCGCGCTCACGATCCTGACCGGCCTCGCGGCCGTGCGGCTCGCCTCCCGGTTCTCGGCTCCGGCCGTCATGGTCGCGGGGCTTCTGCTCAACGCGCTGGGCTACGGGATCGTCCTGGTCTTCGGGCGGGACGGCTCGCTGCCGGCCCTGCTCACGGGGTTCGCCGTGGTCGGCGCGGGCGTGGGGCTTGCCGAGACGCTCTCGAACGATCTCATCATCGCGAGCGTCCCGCCGGCGAAGGCCGGGGCCGCCTCGGCCATCTCGGAGACCGCCTACGAGCTCGGCGCGGTCCTCGGCACGGCGATCCTCGGGAGCGTGCTCGCGGCGGCATACCACCTCAACGTCGTGGTCCCCGCGAGCCTTTCGGGC
>NZ_JBKZWT010000398.1:0-2826 GCF_047759905.1 Sinomonas sp. G460-2
TCTTGCGGCGGGCGGGGTGCGGATGGAGGTCGTGGTCACCGTCCCGGCCACGACGCTGACTGGTGAGTCCGAGACTCCGGGCGAGCTTCTCGGGTACGGACCCCTCGACGCGACGGCCGCGCGGGAACTAGCTGCCGAGGCCGCGACCTGGACCACGATGTACGTGAATCCTTCGACGGGAGCTCCGCTCGCGGTCGGACGGCGGCGCTACACCCCGTCCCTCGCGATGCGGCGGTTCCTCGGCGCCCGCGACCGCACGTGCCGGTTCCCTGGCTGCGACAAGTCGGCCCCGTCCACAGAGGCCGATCACACTACCGAGTGGCAGCACGGCGGAACGACGGACGCCGCCAACCTTGCTCTGTTGTGCCGCGAACACCATCGCCTCAAAACGCTCGGCCACTGGCAAGTCACCCAAGTCAGCCCGGCCACCGGTCTACATCCAGCCGGCGCGCAACAGTTCGAGGGCCCGTTCAGCCATAGGGCAACGGGTGCGGCCCCGGAGGCCCCGGAACTGCCAGCACCGCCACCGGGCGGCGTCCTCGAATGGACTTCACCGACGGGGCGCCGCTACACGACCTACCCCGAGGCCGACCCGCCGCCGCCCTTCTGATGCTGATTGCGATCCCGGGCCCACACGCCGGCCTCGAGGACGCGGACCGTGAACGCCGTCGAAGTCGGGCCTCGCTGCCGCGTGCCGCCGGTGCCCTCCGGCAACTCAGGCTGGTCTGCGCTGCTCCCCGGATTGCCTATTCCCCCGCTTGCACGATCCGGATGTTGAATTCCGCCGTGCCTAGGGTCCCCATGAGTCGCACCCAGAGCGGCAGGTACATTTCGAGGCCGCGCGCTGCCTTGATTCCGCCGAGGTCCCGGATCCTGTCGCGGTGCCAGCCCAGCGAGAGAAGGAGGCCGGCGACATCCGCCTTGGCGTCGGCATCGTCGCCCGCGATGAAGACGTCGTGGACGCCATCAGCGATCCGTTCGGGAGCCACCATGACGGACACGTTGATGGTGTTGAGGGCCTTGACCACCCGCAGCGAGGGGAATGCGTGCTGGAGCTGCTCGGCGAGGCTGGTGCGGTTCGAGGCGGAGAGGAACGGCGGGAAGCCCGCCGAGAAGTCGAGGGGATTGGCAACGTCAATGAGCACCTTGTCGCCCAAGGCCTCGGCGCCGACAGAGAGCAGGACGTCGAGCGACGCCGTGCCTGAGGTCGCATTGACCAGGAGTTCCCCGGCCTCGGCCGCGTCGGCGAAGTCCGTCGCGTGGGCGTGATGCGCGGCTGCCCACTCGAGCGCTTCCGGTTTCGCGGCGTCGCGCGAGCCGATCGTTACGCTGTGCCCGAGTTTCGTGAACGCGGCGCCGAGCGTTCGGCCGACCGTTCCGCTGCCTAGGATTCCGATCTCCATGTGCTCTCCCGCTCCCTCGATAGGCGCTCCCGCCCCGTTGTGCCTCTCAGTGCCCTGACTCTTACAAGCCCTATCGTGCACGGGCCGAGGCGGTCAACAGCCAGCGGGGCTGAGGGCGCGGCCCATAGACTGGGCTCATGACCGAGCAGCACCGAGCCGACGGCCGCCCCGAGACTGACGAGACCACCGATCAGGACTACGATCCCACCGCCAGTTCCCTCAAGGGCAGCGTGGATCCGGCCGTCATGGAGGAGCTTCTCTCGATCCGCTCGAGCATCGACAACTTCGACGCGACGCTCGTGTATCTCCTCGCCGAGCGGTTCAAAGTGACGCAACGGGTGGGCTGGCTCAAGGCCAAGCACCACCTCCCGCCCGCAGACCCGGCCCGCGAAGCCGCGCAGATCGCGCGGCTCCGTCGCCTCGCGGAGGACGCCCAGCTCGACCCGGCGTTCGCCGAGAAGTTCCTCAACTTCATCATCAGCGAGGTCATCCGCCACCATCAGGCCATCTCGGAGGATCACCACGCCCGGCAGGGCGACCCCTCCGGTCTTGGATCCGGCGCGTCAGGCTCTGATTCCAGCGGTCCGGCATCCGTTTCGGCCGAGGCTCCTGCGGACGCCGGCAGCGCGTCGGGCCAGGCCTGAGGCGTGGCCGAACAGGTCACCGCGACGGCGCTCGGCGACTGGCCGGGAACCGACCCCGTCGAGGCCGAGAAGGCCATTCGCGGCGAGCTTGGCGCCCCGCACCTGCCGTTCCTGGCCGAGCTCCCGGGCCGCGGCGTCGGCTCCGATCCCGTGGGCCGAACCGCCGCGCTCCTCGTTGACCTTCATGCCGATGTCCAGCCACACGGGTGGCGCGTCGTCGACCGTCCCGGCAGGGACGCGCTCCGCGCCGCGTCCGCGCTGGCCACGGACCTCAACGTCCTCGCCGACGTTGCCGGGACCGAGGAGGCCCGCGCAGGCGAGCTCCAGGTCCGATTCCTCGGCCCGCTGAGTCTCATGGCCGGGCTGTACCTCCACAACGGCGAGCGAGTCCTTGCCGATCCTGGCGCGCGGCGGGATGTCGTGCAGTCGCTCGCCGCGGGCGTGGGACCGTTCCTCGCGCGCGTCCAGTCGGCCGTGCCCGCCACGAAACTCACAGTTCAGCTCGCCGAGCCAGAGGCAGCGAAGGTCCTCGGGGGTCTCCTCCCCACGGCGAGCGGCTACCGCACGCTCCGCTCGCTGCCGATCTCGGAGGCGCGCGCGGCTTGGAGCCAGCTCGCCGAGGCCCTGCGCGAGGGCGGCGCCGAGCAAGTGATCGTCCACACGGAGACGTGGGAAGCGCCGATCGCGGGCGTCCTCGAGGCCGGCGCCGACGGAGTCTCGCTTCCGTTCGAGGGACTTACCGTTCCGCAGTGGGAGCAACTCGCTGGGGCCATCGAGGC
>NZ_JBKZWT010000399.1:0-2825 GCF_047759905.1 Sinomonas sp. G460-2
AGTCCCCGCGCTTCGGGACCTCGTGCCGGTTGCGGGGCAGGATGAAGCCGACGACGGCGAGCCACGCCAGCCCGACGAAGCGGACGATCGGCAGGAGATAGTCAAGCCCGGGCCAGAACATGCCGAGGAACGAGATCTCGCCAAGGGCGGCGAGCACGAGCCCCGTCCACGCGAGCCATCGCGGCGTGAGCCGCAGGATGAGGGCCGGTACCGCGATGCCGGCGATGAGCAGCCCGGCGCCGGTGGCGAAGCCGAAGCCGCCGAGCGCGAACGCGGCGTCTGCGACGAGATGGACGACGGCGCCGGGGGCCTCGGAGGCCGTCTGGCTCACGGCCCAGATGAGGAGGCCGGACGCGCCGAGCGTGATCGAGGCGGCGATGCCGCCGTAGAACGAGATGTTGGGGCCGGGTACTCGGATGCCGAGCCGGAGGAGCCGCGCATAAGTGGTTGCGGCATAGATCCCGAGGGGAACCGAGGCTCCGAAGGCGAGGAACCCGGTGAGGGTCGCCGAGAAGTTGTGGTCCGTGAAGTAGCGGGCGATGCCATCGGACGGAGTCGACGGCGAGGGGTACGTGGTGCCCGCTGCCAAGGCGGGCAGCGCGACGGCGGCGATCGAGAGGATGAGGGCGACGAGCGCGAGGATCCCCGCGTTCGGCCCGTCGGGGCGGCGGCCGGATCGCGCGGCCTCGGGGCTGGAGGCGGGAGCTGTTAGATCGGTCATGGCTGTAATTATTCACCTAGTGAATCATGCAGTCAATGCTGTATTGTGGATCCATGCCAGAGAGCTTGAGGCCAGAAGGGTCTATGCCAAGCGCCGGGCGCCCAGCCCGCATCGGATTCCTGCTCGCCCAGCTGGGGGCCC
This sequence comes from Sinomonas sp. G460-2, assembly GCF_047759905.1. Classification (NCBI taxonomy): domain Bacteria; kingdom Bacillati; phylum Actinomycetota; class Actinomycetes; order Micrococcales; family Micrococcaceae; genus Sinomonas; species Sinomonas sp. G460-2. Next base: position 863 of record NZ_JBKZWT010000399.1, read on the forward strand.
ACGCCGCCGAACTCTTTGCGGACCAGACCCGCGGACTGGGCATCACGCCGTCGGAAGCCGGCGTGGTCCGGATCATCGGCCGGTCCCCGGGGATCAGTCAGCGCGCGCTCGCTGAGACGCTCGGCTCGGTCCAGAGCCGCGTCGTGGCACTCATCGACCGCCTCGAGAGCGCCGGGCTCGTCACGCGGACGCGGAGCTCCGCCGACCGCCGCGTTCAGGAGCTCCGGCTCACCGAGTCAGGGGCGTCCGTGCTCCGATCGCTGCGCCACGCTGCGGAGGCGCAGGAGGCCGCGATCGTCGACGGCCTCACCGCCGAGCAGGCCACCGAGCTCTTCGGGCTCCTCTCGAAGCTCAGCTCCCTCCGCGGCCTCGACTCGGATGTCCATATCGGCTACCGCGAAGCATCGCGCTGACGCTGGAATGTCGCGAGGGGAGCCCGCACTCCTGGCTATTCGTGGGTCGGACCCGCGGGATCTTCCCGTGGGTCCGACCAAGCGAATACGAAATTTGTGCACTAGTCGCGGGGCGGACCTGCCCGGCGGGATCTCGCGAGCTGTATCCAGCTCGTTAAGATGGTGAGTTCCCAGATTGCTAGGCCGACATAGAAGAGCCAGATCCAGCTTGGCAGCCCCGGGGTCAGCGAGATGGCACAAAGAAGTAGGATAAGCCCGATTTGCTCCATGGTTAGAAAACGATTGCTTTCGGGACTCCATAGCCTCGGATTCAATGTGCTTCCTCCTCTCTGCTTGTTAGGGACAACTGATAGTCACTCCCCAAGCCGCGAGTAGGGTGCCGGCTCCGTACACGGCCCAGCCTACCGTGCCGCCTGTTGGGAGACTCAGGGCCGTTATGGTGCCTGAGGCGACCGCTACGAAGCAGCCCACGCTTATGGGTCCACCGCGCGGAATCAAATCCGGGTTGTAATGTGCGACTTGGCTACCCGAGATGTACGTATCCAGCCAACCGATTGGATGGCTTAAATTCCTATGCCCGATACCATCAAGATTCAACCCTTACTCGTCAGGTCCGGCCAGATTTCCGTGGTGAATTCGCCCGAATACGTGTTGATCTCTACCGTTCTCCGTGGAGAAATCGGACTCTCCTCGGTGGTGAGATCCGCGCTCGTCAGCGCCCATCGTCGAGCGCCGCGACCGCGACCACCTGCGGACGCCCCTGGCCCGGCCCCGGCTCCATGTCCACGAGCGCGAGCTGGGCGAGCCGCAACAGCTGGCCGTCCTCGGCCGCGCCGCGGGTCGTCGCCGTGACGTGGGGCCGGAAGTCCTCGCCCGCGTAATGCGGCGAATCGAACCGGATGCCGAGCGGCGCGAGCGCGTCCGTGAGGACCGCGTGCAGCGCGCGCACCTCGGCCGACTCCACGAGCGCGACCGGCGTATCGTGGCGCGGCCCGAACAGCTCGCCCGGCCCCGCGACGGCGTCGAGCGGCCGGTGCGATGAGGCGACCTCGCCCATCCGGGCGGCGAGCATGGCCGTCGTCGCCTCCGTTGCGAAAACGGGGGTCACCGTCAGATGGAGGGGCCAATCGCGTACGGCGTAGCGCTCGCCGAGAGCCATGGGCTCGAGCGGGAGGACGACGGCGAAGCGGTGCACCTGACGATCCTACGGGGCCATCGGGAGCGTCCAGCGACCGCCGTTAGGCTGTGCACATGACCACCACTCCCCGCATCGCGATCCACGGCGAAGTCCTGCCCTTCCTCACTGACGCCATCGCCGCGGGAGGGGGCGTCGTCGTCGGCCTCGACGAGCAGCCGGAAGGCCTCGTCCTCGACCACGGCAACGACAAGCATGCCCTTCAGGACCTGCTCGACGGGACGCCGTCGATCCGGTGGGTTCAGCTGCCTTCGGCCGGGATCGAGTCGTACGCGCACGCGCTCGCGGCGCATCCCGACAAGGTCTGGACGAGCGCGAAGGGCGCCTACGCGAAGCCCGTGGCCGAGCACGCGCT
>NZ_JBKZWT010000004.1:0-58669 GCF_047759905.1 Sinomonas sp. G460-2
ACCCGAGCCCACCCGCCCAACCCGAGCCCACGGAAAGCGACCCATGGACCCCCTTCATCTCCGCTCCGCCGGCACGAGCGTTCTGCTCGCCTTCGATTCGGGCGAGGCCGAGATCGTGCACTGGGGCGCCGACCTCGGCGCCTCCCTCCCCAGCCTCGGCCTCCTCAGCCCGCCCATCCCGCACTCCGCGTACGACGTCCCGGTCGTCGCGGGCCTCCTCCCCCAGGCCTCCTCGGGCTGGCTGGGGCGCCCGGCCGTGCGTGGCCACCGGACGGTTGCCGACCAGGCACAAAACAGTGTCCCCGGCTTCGCGTTCTCCCCGGCGCTGCGCGTCGTGTCCGCCGAGGCGACGCTCGGCGGGCGCGGCGCACGGATCGTCCAGGCCGACGCCGCGGCGGGGCTCAGCGTGACGAGCGAGCTCGCGCTGCACGAGGGCGGGCTCCTCGAGATCTCGCACGAGCTGACCAACACGGGAGGCGAGCCCTACCAGCTCGAGGAACTGGCCGCCGTCGTCCCCGTCCCCGGCGACGCCGCGGAGCTGCTCGACCTCACGGGCCGCTGGTGCCGCGAGAACCACCCGCAGCGCCAGGCGATCCGGCAGGGCACGTGGGTGCGCTCCGGCCGCCACGGACGAACCGGCCACGACTCCTCCCTCCTCGTCGCGGCCGGGACCACGGGATTCTCGAACCGGTCCGGCCGGGTGTGGGCCGCGCACTTCGGCTGGTCGGGGAACCACGAGCAATACCTCGACTCGCTCGCGGACGGGCGCCGCGTGCTCGGCGCCGCGGAGCTACTCGGCCCGGGCGAGGTGGTCCTGGCCCCCGGCGAGTCCTACCGCACCCCCGTGCTTTACGCTGCGTACTCGGACCGCGGCCTCGACGGCATCACCGACGCCTTCTACCGCTGGTTCCGCGCCCGGCCGCACCACGTCGACACCGTCTCGGGCCGGCAGCGGCCCGTGGTGCTCAACACGTGGGAGGCCGTGTACTTCGACCACCGCCTCGAGCCGCTCGTGGAGCTCGCGACGCTCGGCGCCGATCTCGGCGTGGAGCGCTTCGTCCTCGACGACGGCTGGTTCCGCGGCCGCCGCGACGACCACGCAGGGCTCGGCGACTGGTACGTCGACGAGTCGGTCTGGCCGAGCGGCCTCACGCCGCTCATCGAGAGGGTCACCTCGCTCGGGATGGAGTTCGGGCTGTGGGTCGAGCCCGAGATGGTGAACCTCGACTCGGATGTGGCCCGCGAGCACCCGGACTGGATCGCGGGCCCCTCCGCCGTCTCCCACAAGGACGGCGGCCGCCTGCCGCTCGAGTGGCGGCACCAGCACGTCATTGACCTCGCGAACCCGGACGCGTGGCAGTACGTGTTCGGCCGGCTCGACGCGCTCCTCTCGGAGAACAGCATCTCCTACCTCAAATGGGACCAGAACAGGGATCTCGCCGAGTACGGCCACGCCGGGCGGCCCTCAGTCCACGAGCAGACGCTCGCGTACTACCGGCTCCTCGATGCGCTCAGGGCCGCGCATCCCGGGGTTGAGATCGAATCGTGCGCTTCGGGCGGCGCTCGCGTGGACCTCGGCGTCCTGGAGCACACCGACCGGGTGTGGGCGTCGGACTGCAACGACGCGCTCGAGCGGCACACCATCCAGCGCTGGACCGAGGCCGTGCTCCCGCCCGAGCTCGTGGGAGCCCACGTGGGCCCTACGCACTCGCACACAACAGGGCGCGTCCACGACATCTCGTTCCGCGCGATCACGGCCCTGTTCGGGCACTTCGGCATGGAATGGGACATCCGCCAGGCCACGCCCGGCGAGCGCGAGACCCTTCGGCGCGCGATCGCGCTGTACAAGCGGCACCGGGCACTCCTCCATTCGGGCGTCCGGGTCAACGCCGACGTCACGGAGCCACACCTCGCGCTCCACGGCGTCGTGTCGCAAGACGGCACCGAGGCGCTCTTCGCCGCCGTCGCCCTCGGCACGCTCGCGGCGGAGGCCCCGGGCCGCGTGGGCCTGCCGGGCCTCGACCCCGGGCGCGAGTACCGCGTCGAGGCGGTCCTTCCCACCCCCGCCGACGGCGATTGGAAGGACACATTTGCGCACGTCTCGCCTCCAGCCTGGCTCGCCGACGGAGCCACGGCGTCCGGCCGCTTCCTCGCGGAGGTGGGGCTCCCGCTGCCGATCCTGCGCCCGGAGCACGCGATCTTGCTCCATGTCACAGCCGTGGGCTGAGCGCGTAGGGGCCGCCGGGGAGGAGGGCGTCGCGTGACGGCGGCGCCGCTCCTCGGCGCCGGCGCCCGTCGGTTCCCGACCGTGATTGGCCGCCCGTTGGCGCCTCACGCGGCGTGTCGGGCCGCGGCGCGCCGAAGGCGCGGCTGAAGGCTGGTCGGAATCGGACGACGGCGGCGGGCCGGCACGGTTGGACCGGCACCACGCGGACGACGGCGGCGGGCCGGCACGGTTGCACCGGCACCAAACGGACGACGACGGCGGGGCCGGCGAGGCGCGTACTGGAACCTTCGCTCCTGCCGCGCCCGGGCGTACCGTAGCTTCAACCGGTCGGAAGGAGGGGCCATGACGCGCTTCCTCATCACGTACCACGGCATGCCGTATCCGGAGGTCGACACCATCAGAGCCTCGAGGGCAGCCCTGCGCGAGTGGGCGGACAAGTCCCTCGGTACGGCACTTGTCGACTTCGGGACGCCGCTCCTGCTCGGCGGCCAGATCGCAAGAGGCGAGCCCGTGGACGCGGTCGACATCGACGGCTACTCGATCATCGAGGCGCGATCCCTCGCCGACGCACGGGAACTGCTCTCGGACCACCCGTATATCGCGCGCGGCGGCACGATTCAGATCAACGAGTGCCTCGAGCTCTGAGGCCTGATCGCCCCAGACAACAGCGAACTTTCGTTTTTGATTCCTTCTGTACGTTCCTGTACGGGTGCCATAGGCTGGTGTGACGGCGGCCACTGCAGAGCCGTGAGCCACGGTGGCCGCCGGACCCACGCCCTCTCATCCCACCCCCTTCTCAACCCGCCCCCTTCTCATCCCACCCCACCCTCCCGTAAGGCAGGCAGCCCATGAACATGAACGACCTCACGCGTCGGCTCGGCGACGGAACTCCCCGGATCGCCTTCGGCGCCGACTACAACCCCGAGCAGTGGCCCCGCGAGGTCTGGAAGCACGACGTCGAGCTCATGCGGGAGGCGGGCGTCAACCTCGTGAGCCTCGGCATCTTCAGCTGGGCCCTGCTCGAGCCCGAGGAGGGCCGCTACGAGTTCGGCTGGCTCGACGAGATCATGGACCTCCTGCACGAGAACGGCGTGGCCGTGGACCTCGCCAACGCGAGCGCGTCCCCGCCGCCGTGGTTCACGGTCAAATACCCGGACTCCGCGCCGGTGAACGCGGACGGAGTGCGCCAGACGCATGGCTCGCGCCAGGCCTTCGCGGCCTGCTCGCCCGACTATCGCCGCGCGGCCGCCGCGCTCACCACCGCGATCGCTGGGCGCTACTCCTCGCATCCCGCCCTCGCGATGTGGCACGTCCACAACGAGTACGGCTGCCACAACCAGCCCGATTTCGGCCCGCACGCCGAGCGCGGCTTCCGCGCATGGCTGCAGGACCGCTACGGGACCCTCGACGCCCTCAACGACGCGTGGGGAACGGCGTTCTGGTCGCAGCACTACTACGACTGGGCCGAGATCATGCCGCCGCGCCACTCGGGCACGCACGTCAACCCGTCCCAGCAACTGGACTTCGCGCGCTTCTCCTCCGACTCGCTCCTCGAGTGCTTCGAGGCGGAGGCCGCGATCATCCGCGCACATTCGGACAAGCCGGTCACCACGAACTTCATGGGCTCGAACATGGGCCTCCACGCCCCGATCGACTACTGGCGCTGGGCCCCGCGCATGGACGTCGTCTCGAACGATCACTACCTCATCGCCGAGGACCCCCGGAACCAGCAGGACCTCGCGCTGACGGCGGACCTCACGCGCGGCTGGGCCGCCGGCAGCCCGTGGCTGCTCATGGAGCATTCGACCTCTGCCGTGAACTGGCAGCCGCGCAACATCGCGAAGGCTCCGGGCCAGATGCTGCGGAACTCATTCCAGCACGTGGCTCGAGGCGCGGACGGGATCCTGTTCTTCCAGTGGCGAGCCTCCCGCGCGGGGGCCGAGAAGTTCCACTCGGGCATGGTCCCCCATGCGGGCCGGGACACGAAGGTGTGGCGCGAGGTCGTGGAGCTCGGCAGGTCGCTCGAGGCGGTCTCCGAGGTCGCCGGCTCCCGCGTCGTCGCGGGCGCCGCGCTCGTCTTCGACACGGACGCGCGCTGGGGCGCGGAGCTCGATTCGCATCCGAGCGTCGAGGCCAAGCCCGTGCGCGAGCTCCGCGACTGGCACGACGCCCTCTACCGCGCGGGCATCACCGCGGATGTCCGGCAGAGCACCGACGATCTCTCCGCCTACCGGCTCGTCATCGCCCCCATGCTCTACCTCGTGACGGAGCGCGGCGCCGAGAACCTTCGCCGCTACGTCGAGGGCGGCGGGACGCTCGTGCTCACGTACTTCTCGGGCATCGTCGACGAGCACGACCGGATCATCATGGACCCCGTCGAGGGCGGCGGCTACCCGGGCGCGTTCCGGGAACTCCTGGGCGTCGAGATCGAGGAGTTCTTCCCGCTGCGCGCCGAGGAGCCCGTGGCGCTCACCTCCGGCGCAGGGGCTCGCTGGAGCGAGCTGGGGCGAACGACGACGGCGGAGGTCGTCTCGCGCTACGAGGCGGGGCCGACGGCGGGCTCGCCTGCCGTCACGCGGAACGCCGCGGGCGCGGGCCACGCGTACTACGTCGGAACGTCGCCCGACGCGCTCGCACTCGCGGACCTCCTGCCCCGCGTCTTCGAGGACGCGGGCTTCGACACGGCGGCCCGCGTGATCGATCAGCCCGACGTCGAGGTGGTCACGCGAGCGTCCACGGAGGGCTCGTGGGTGTTCGTGATCAACCACGGCGAGCTCAGCGCGCGGCTCGCCGTCGACGGCATGGAGCTCCTCTCGGGGACCCCGACGGACGGCAACCTGATCGTGCCCGCGGGGGGCGTCGCCGTCGTGCGCCTGGCCCCGTAGGCCGAGGAAAGGGGGGACCGCTGCGCGAAGATCACAGTTCGGAATTTTTTTCGTTCCTGATCTTTTCCGATCGTTTTTGAATGTCTATGCTTACGGATGTGGCGCAGGTCACAGGCGCGGTCATACCGATCACGCCCCTCATCTCAGGAGACACACATGGACACTCAGCGCAGCGGTTCCTCCTCCCTCTTCCCGGCTGCCGTCGACCGCCGCACCCTGTTGAAAACCCTAGGCATCGGCGCCGTGGGCCTCGCGGGGATCCCGATGCTCTCGGCCTGCACGGGTGGCTCGGCGCCCGCGGGCGGCTCGAGCGCCAGCAAGAGCCTGACGTTCGGCTCCTCGGCGTCGGACGACGTCCCGAAGCGGGCCTATCAGGCGGTCGTCGACGCGTTCCAGAAGAAGTCCGGGGACACCGTGACCACGAACGTCGTGCCCCACAACGACTTCCAGAACAAGATCAACTCCTACCTCCAGGGCAGCCCGGACGACGCGTTCACGTGGTTCGCCGGCTACCGCATGCAGTACTACGCGGGCAAGGGCCTCCTCGCGCCCATCGACGACGTGTGGCAGCAGATCGGGAGCAACTACTCCGACGCGCTCAAGAAGGCCTCGACCGGCCCCGACGGGAAGATGTACTTCGTCCCGAACTACAACTACCCGTGGGGCTTCTTCTACCGGAAGAGCTTCTGGGCCGAGAAGGGCTACACCGTCCCCACGACCTTCGACGATCTCAAGACGCTTGCCGCCAAGATGAAGAAGGACGGGATCATCCCGATCGGCTACGCCGACAAGGACGGCTGGCCCGCGATGGGCACGTTCGACTACATCAACATGCGGCTCAACGGCTACCAGTTCCACGTGGACCTCTGCGCCCACAAGGAATCGTGGAACCAGCCCAAGGTCCAGGCCATCTTCGACACCTGGAAGGCGCTCCTGCCGTATCAGGACCCGGCGGCCCTCGGGCAGACGTGGCAGGACGCAGCGCAGCTGCTCGGCCAGAAGAAGACCGGCATGTACCTGCTCGGCTCGTTCGTGACACAGCAGTTCACGGACGCCGCGGTCCTCGCGGACATCGACTTCTTCCCGTTCCCCTCCATCGCGGTCGAGGGCCAGGACGCGATCGAGGCGCCCATCGACGGGCTCCTGCTCTCGAAGAAGGGCGGCCAGAATCAGGCGGCCAAGGACTTCCTGCAGTTCATGGGCACCCCGGAGGCGCAGAACGCGTACTACTCCGTGGACACCTCCAACATCGCCACCGCCAAGGGCGCCGACACGTCGAAGTTCTCAGCGCTCAACAAGAAGTGTGCCGACGCGATCGCGAACGCGAAGTCGATCAGCCAGTTCTTTGACCGCGACGCGCTCCCGGCCATGGCCAACAACGTCATGATCCCCGCCCTCCAGAGCTTCATCAAGGACGGCACCGTGGACATCAAGAACCTCGAGTCCCAGGCCGCGACGCTCTACGCCGCGCAGTAGCTCGCAAGCAATCACCGAGACAGCCGGCGCGGGCGGACGCCCCAACCCGCCCGCGCCTGCCCGACTACTGCAGGAACTTCCATGCCAAGAATCCGCAAGGTCCGGCGGCTCACGAGGCGGGACAAGATTGTCCTGATCCTCATGGTCGCGATTCCCACCCTCATCGAGCTCATCTTCGTCTGGCTCCCCACCCTCATGTCGATCGGCCTCAGCTTCACGCGCTGGAACGGCCTCGCCCTCACCGATATCCGCGGTACAGGCCTCGACAACTACAAGTACGTCGCGCAGAACTATCCGCCGTTCTGGCCCGCGGTCCAGCACAACGTCCTGTGGCTCGCGTTCCTCGCGCTCATCGCGACCCCGCTCGGGCTCCTCCTCGCGGTGCTCCTCGACCAGAAGATCCGCGGCAGCAGGATCTACCAGAGCATCTTCTTCGTCCCCGTCATGCTCTCCCTCGCGCTGGTCGGCGTGATCTGGCAGCTGTTCTACCAGCGCGACCACGGCCTCCTGAACTACCTCCTCGGCACGGCCGGGACGCCGAGCGCGGTCGACTGGTTCGGCGACAGCAACGTCAACATCTGGGCCGCCCTCATCGCCGCGACGTGGCGGCACGCGGGGTACGTCATGCTGCTCTACTTGGCGGGCCTCAAGGGCGTGGACCCGGCGCTCAAGGAGGCGGCGTCGCTCGACGGCGCCAACGCCGCCCAGACGTTCTTCCGCGTCGTCTTCCCCGCGATGCGCCCCATCAACATCGTCATCGTGGTCATCACGATCATCGAATCGCTGCGCGCGTTCGACATCGTCTACGTCATCAACCGCGGCACCAACGGCCTCGAGCTCATCTCGGCCCTCGTGATCCAGAACCTCGTCGGCGAGGGACAGGTGATCGGCGTCGGCTCGGCGCTCGCGACGATCCTCCTCGTCATCTCGCTCGTGCCGATCGTCTTCTACCTCACCCGCACGTTCGGGAAGGAAGCGAAAGAATCATGACCACCATTACCGCCCCGACCCGCGTGGCACGCGGCACCGAGCGCGGCGGCTCGAAGCCGAGACGCCACTACGCGACGCACCTCGTGCTCCTGGTCCTCTCCGTCATGTGGCTCCTCCCGCTCGGGTGGTCCCTCTACACGGCGCTCCGTCCCATCGAGTCGACCAACAAGAACGGCTACTTCAGCGTCGCCGGGCCCTTCAACTTCGACAACTTCGTCACGGCCTGGAACCAGGGCGGCTTCTCCCATTACTTCTGGAACTCGGTCCTCATCACGGTCCCGACCGTCCTGCTGACCCTCTTCTTCGCCTCGCTCATGGCCTTCGCCGTGAGCCGCGTGAGCTGGAAGTTCAACATCACGCTGCTCATCGTGTTCACGGCCGGAAACCTCCTGCCCCCGCAGGTCCTCGCCGCGCCGCTGTTCGAGATGTTCAAGCTCATCCAGCTCCCGTACTGGTTCAGCGACTCCGGTTCCCTCCTCAACACGTACATCTCCGTCATCGTGGTGGACACGGCGTTCCAGATCGGCTTCTGCACGTTCGTCCTCTCGAACTACATGAAGGCACTCTCGCAGGACCTCACCGAGGCCGCACTCGTGGACGGCGCCGGGATCTGGACCCAGTACTGGTCGATCATCATGCCGCTCTGCCGGCCCGCCTTCGCCGCTTTGGGCACGCTCGAGGTCATCTTCATCTACAACGACTTCTTCTGGCCGCTCCTTTTCATCCAGAGCGGCAACCGGCTTCCGGTCACTACCGCGATCAACAACCTGCAGGGCGACTTCCTGAGCAACTACAATCTCCTCGCGGCTGGGGCCACGATCACGGTCATCCCGACGCTCATCATCTATCTCGTCCTCCAACGCCAATTCGTCGCCGGGCTCACCCTCGGCTCCAGCAAGGGGTAGGCATGCTCGCGGCAGCACGGCAGTCCGCAATCCTCGACGCCGTCCACGAGGAAGGCGTGGTCAAGGTCGCCGACCTGGCCCACCGTCTCGGGGTCTCCGCCGTGACGGTCCGCCGCGACGTCGACGCGCTGAGCGACGCGGGGCTTCTCACCCGCGTCCACGGCGGAGTCATGGTCCAGGGCGAAGTCGGCACCCACGAGCCGGGCTTCGCGCTCAAGTCGACGCAGCATCTCGAGGAGAAGGCCGCGATCGCCCGGGAGGCCGCGGCGCTCGTGCAGGAGGGCATGGCCGTCGGGATCACGGCGGGCTCGACCACGTGGATGCTCGCCAAGGCCCTCTCCGCCGGCCCCCGCATCACGGTCCTCACCAACTCGGTGCGGGTGATGGAGGCGTTCGACGCCTCCTCGTCCGGCTCGGTCGTGCTGCTCACGGGCGGCGAGCGCACGCCGTCGGACGCCCTCGTGGGGCCGCTTGCCACGGCGTCGATCCGCAGCCTCCACCTCGACCTGCTGTTCCTCGGAGTCCACGGCATGGACGAGCGCGCCGGCTTCACGACGCCGAACCTGCTCGAGGCGGAGACGAACCAGGCGTTCGCGTCCGCGTCGCGACGGCTCATCGTCGTCGCGGACCACAGCAAGTGGGGAGTCCAGGGCATTGGGAGCATCTGCGGTTTCGACGATGTGGACGGCATCGTGACGGACGCCGCCCTCCCGGGGCCGGCCCTCTCGTACCTCCGGGACCGCGTTCCCGCGGTGCGGGTCGCCGGCTGACGCGTTCCTGCTCGCGCCCCGGCGGTTTGCCCCGCCGGGTACGGAGCGGCGGGCGCGGTCCCCCCAAGGGTGCCGCGCCGCCGTCGTCCGGTGAATACCGGAAGGGGAGACTAGGGCAGGACCGTCACGCTCCCCACCATGCCCATGTCATCGTGGAGCTCGCAGATGTAGTTCCACGTGCCGGGCTGATCGAACGTCACGGAGAACGTTGACGGTCCGCCGACGAACGCCTCGAGGAGGATCCCCGAATCCACGGGGTGACCGTTCTGGGTGAGCGATGTGAACGTCACGGTGTGTGGCACCACGGCCTGATTGGCCCCCAGATCGAACGTCACGGTCGTGCCAAGGGGCACTACGTCATTCGGCCAGATGAACCGCATGACCATGGCGAGATCGTCGCTCGCTCCCACGTATACGTGGGTTGGGCTCGCCTTGAGCGCCGTGGCTGCCCACAGCTTCGCCCCGTCGGCGAGGATCGCCGCGGTCTGAAGGCCAGCCTGGGCGTCATACCACGCCTGCGAGTGCGGGTACGCCGTGTGCGGAGCCCGGACGTGCACGGTGAGCGACATCATCTCGCCGTGGATCAGGCAGAAGAACGTGAAGTCGCCGCGCGCCGCGAACTTCTGCTGATACGAGGTCACGGTCGGGAAGTCCGGGGTGGACTGCGTAGTCAGGATCCCGGAATTGGTCCACGGCGCGGTCGGATCGAACACGGGCCCGCCAACCCGCGGAACCGCGTCGGCCAGAAGGCTGTCGACGCCCGTGGGCGGAATCGGCGGCGTCCCGAAGCTCACGGTGTGGATCTCGGCGCTGTTGGCCACGAACTTGATCGAGTCGCCCTGGTCGATCCAGATCTCGCCGGGCAGGAAGCGCATGCCCTGGATCGCGAGATCCGGGGACTGCTCGCCGACGAGGACCTTCCACATAACGGTATTGGGGTTGGTGGTGACGGACGCCTGGGCGGGCGCCACGCCGAAGAGGCCCACAATGAGGCCGACGAGGGACGCGACGATCCAGAAGGATCGCTTGAACGGACGCATGGACATGGGAGGGTGCTCCTGAGGACAAAAGCGTGCCGTCTCCTCCAGCGCGGACGACGGCGGGTGCTCGCCTCCCGCGCTGATACGGGAGGCCGTGTGCGGCCCCACTCGCGGCGCGCCCCATCACGTGCCCCGGTGCCGCTTCGGCGCCGAGACCTCGCCGATTGAGGGTGCTGTTGTTCCGTCTCCCCGGAACTGGGACAAGAGTAGGACTTCTGGCCGAGGGGGACAACAGCCCAAGGACCCATCCCGCGACCCCCGTAAGATCGGACCATGACCCAGCCCACTGAGCCCTCGACCGCCACGTCCGCCCCCGCCGCATCCTCTCCGAGCCACCCCACGATCCTCGTGGTCAACGGCCCGAATCTGAACCTGCTCGGAAGGCGCGAGCCGGAGAAGTACGGGACGGCGACGCTCGGCGACATCGAGCGCCTGTGCGCTGGCGCGGCGGAGGCTCACGGGCTCGGCTGCGACTTCGTGCAGTCGAACCACGAGGGCGTTCTCGTCGAGGCGATCCACGCGGCGCGGGAGAAGTCGCTCGGCATCGTCATCAACGCGGGGGCCTACACGCACACGTCCGTCGCGATCCGGGACGCGATCAGCGCCGTCGCCCTGCCGGCGGTCGAGGTCCACATCACGAACGTCCACGCGCGCGAGCCGTTCCGGCACCATTCGTACCTGAGCGACGTGTGCAAGGCCGTCATCGCGGGCGCCGGAACGCTCGGCTACCGGTTCGCGATCGACTACCTCGCGGAGCTCACGCGGGACCGCGAGGCCTGACCCACCCAGGTCTGGGGGCTACTTGCGCGTGCAGGCGCCGGGCTGGACCGGCTGCGAGAGGCTCGGCGCCTGGTCGGCGACCGGCCGCACCTCGCTCATGGTGATCGCGTAGCCCACATCTTGGGTGTTGTCCGACTTGGCGAAGACCACTCCGGTCACGGCTCCGCTCGTCGTGAGGAGCGGGCCGCCGGAGTTGCCCTGCTGGACGTTGCCGGAGATCTGGTAGACGGACTTGGGGACCGCGTTGGCGCCGTAGATGTCCGGGGCGAGCACCGTCGTCGTCCCTTGGATCGCGGCGGGCCGCATCTGGAAGGGCCCGCCGAGCGGGTAGCCGCCGAACGCGGCGGACGTGCCAGCGGGGCTGTTGTCCGTGAGCTTGAGCGGGGCCAGCGAGGAGCCCTCGATCGCGAGGACCGCGAGGTCGTGGACCTGGTCGAAGTACACCACGCGAGCCGTGCGGGCGCCGTCGGTCTGGGTCTCGACGACCGGCTGCGGGACCCCGGCCACAACGTGCGCGTTGGTCAGGATGCGGTCCGGCGCGACGACGAAGCCGCTGCCCGTCTGGTTCTGGCCACACTGGAACGCCGTCCCGGTGATCCGTACGATCGACTTCGCCGCGGTGCGCAGCGCGGACGAATCCGTGTTCTCGGCCGGGATCGGGACCGGCTTGAGCGGCCCGATCCCCTCGATGATGCGCGGGAGCGTGTCGCCGAGCACGAACGCGCGAATCTGGGCGGCGCCGGCCTTGAGCGGGTCCGGCGTGACGCCGTCGATCGCGGTGATGACCTTCGACGAGGCGAGCTGCTGGGACAGGACGGGGACGCCCACGCTCGAGACCGTGAACGAGAGCATCGACATGACGATCGCCGCGACGCACAGGTTCGCTAGCCCGCCGAGCACGCGGTCAACCACGCCGAGCGGCTTCGACGTGATTCGACCCCGCAGGCGACGGCCCAGCATGGTGCCGACCGCGTTCCCCGCGACCATGAGCACGATCGCCGTGATGACGACGGCGGCGGCCCGCCACGAGCTGTCCGACATCCACTGGCTCACGAGGGGCACAGCAAAGAAGGCGGCCGCGCCGCCCACCAGAAAGCCGATGATCCCGCCGAGGCTCACGAGGAGACCCGCCCGCACCCCGTAGACGAGGTAGCCGATCAGGACCACCACGAGGACAAGGTCCAGGAAGGTCGTATCGAACATCCTCGCCAGTCTACCGACGCTGTCTGGGGCAAAGCTGGGCGGTTGCTGGTGGTGCGTTCGTCACAAAAGCTTGCAACATCTGGAAGAATGACCCCCAGCGCCAGCAAAGAATATGACTAGGAGACTGCATTGGACATCGAGGTACTGCGCCGCGCGCCGCTCTTCGCCACGCTCGACGACGAGGCGTTCCGCCTCCTGACCGACGAGCTCATGGAGGTCGACCTTTCCCGCGGCGCGTCGGTGTTCCGCGAAGGCGATCAGGGCGATCAGATGTACTTCATCGTCTCCGGCAAGATCAAGCTCGGCCGCACGTCGCCGGACGGGCGCGAATCGCTCCTCGCGATCCTCGGCCCCGGCGAGCTGTTCGGCGAGATGGCGCTCTTCGACCCGGCGCCCCGCACGGCGACCGCGACGGCCGTCTCCGAGACGCGCCTCGCCGGCCTCAAGAACGACGCGCTCGTGGCCCTGCTCCGCGCCCGCCCCGAGGTCTCGGCCCAGCTGCTCCAGGCGCTCGCCCGCCGCCTGCGCCGCACGAACGATTCCCTCTCCGACCTCGTCTTCAGCGACGTGCCCGGCCGCGTCGCCAAGGCCCTCCTGGACCTCGCGGACCGGTTCGGCCGCCCCGCGACGGACGGCGTGCTCGTGGCGCACGAGCTAACGCAGGAGGAGCTCGCGCAGCTCGTCGGCGCCTCGCGCGAGACGGTCAACAAGGCCCTCGCCGAGTTCGTCCAGCGCGGCTGGATCCGCCTCGAGGCGCGCGCCGTCGTCATCCTCGACATGCCGCGCCTGCGTCAGCGCAGCCGCTAACCCGTCTCGGGCACAGACGACGGCGCCGGTCACCTTGCGAGGTGACCGGCGCCGTCGTTCGCTCTTGAATTAGGGCACCCGAAACGCCGGAAGGCGGCGGTCGGCGTACCGGAGACGGTTAGACGGGGGCCGTGGGGGCCGCGGGCGGGACCGTCGCGAGTGCCTCGGTCGGCGGAGCCGCGCTGGGGGCCGCGACGCGGAGCCACAGCTGTCCGTCGACGTCCTCGAGCAGCGCGCGGTAAGTGTGCGTGGACCGCTTGATGTTGAGGTACGCGATGCAGCCCTTGGCCTTCGCGATCTTCTCGAGGATGATCTCGCTCGCGGGCACGAGCAGCTCCGGAAGCGACGACCCCTTGGTGTCTTCCTCGCCGATGCGGTCCCCGAACGCCGCGGTGTCGCGATCCGCGAGGATGCGCGCCGGGAGAACCCACTCGCCCCACACGCCCTTGCTCGGCAGCAGCGTCGGGGTCTGGCCCTCGGGGAGCGTCGCCGCGAAGTAACGCGTGTCGAAGCGCCGGTGCGCGAACTCGGGCGAGACCCAGTGCACGAGCGGCCGCAGGAGGTCCGTGCGCAACCCCAGGCCGCGCTTCGTGATCAGCTCGGCGAAGCCGATCTCCTGCGCCGCGACCGCCTCACGGGCCCGCGTCCAGTCGGGCGTGCCAGTGCCCTCGACCACGGTCGTCGCGTCCGAGCCGGCGAGGAGCACTCCGGTCTCCTCGAAGAGCTCGCGGATCGCGGCGACGACGTGGGCGCGCGCCACGGAGAAGTCGTCGACTCCGAGCATCTCGGCCCATTGGCCTACCGAGGGTCCGTACCAGTCGAACGTGTCGTGGTCCGTGTTCTGGACCGAGCCGCCGGGGAACGCGACGGCCCCGAGCGGCGAATTCCCGGGGCGATAGCCGAGCCACGTCTCCGTGCCTTCCGCCGAATCCCGTACGAGGACCACGGAGGACGCGAGCCGCGCGTTACGCGGCGGGCGGTCCCCTTCCTCAAGCCAACTGCGCGCCGCCCCCTGAAGCCGCTTGGGGACGATGAAGCGGCGGCTATGCGAACTCTGCAATCAGCTCCACCTCAACCGGGGCGTCAAGCGGCAGCACCGCGACGCCGACGGCGGAACGGGCATGCGCGCCCGCCTCGCCAAAGACCTTCCCGAGCAGCTCCGACGCACCATTAACAACCCCGGGCTGGCCCGTGAACGAGGGGTCCGAGGCCACGAAGCCCACGACCTTGACGATCCGCGTGACGCGGTCCAGGTCGCCGATCTGTGCCTTGACGGCCGCGAGCGCGTTGACGATGCACAGCTCC
The DNA here is from genome assembly GCF_047759905.1 of Sinomonas sp. G460-2. NCBI lineage: Bacteria > Bacillati > Actinomycetota > Actinomycetes > Micrococcales > Micrococcaceae > Sinomonas > Sinomonas sp. G460-2. The sequence goes on from NZ_JBKZWT010000004.1 coordinate 14,389, forward strand.
GCGTAGCGCTTGGCGTCCTCCGCCGTCACGTCCGCGCCGACCTTGCCGGTCGCGGGCAGCTGCCCCTTCGCGAACGGGAGCTGCCCGGACGTGTAGACGAAACCACCGGCGACGACGGCCGGAACGTAGGCGGCGACCGGCGCCGCGACCTCGGGGAGGCTCAGGCCGAGGTCCGCGAGGCGGCGTTCGACGGCGCCGAGGGCCACCGCCTCCGGCGCGGCGGACTGCGATTCGCTCATGCCTGCTTCTCCCTCTTCATGTAGGCCACAAGGCCGTTTCCGCCCGGTCCGGGGACGACTTGGACAAGCTCCCAGCCGTCCTCGCCCCACTGGTCGAGGATCTGCTTCGTCGCGTGAACGATCAGCGGTACGGTGGCGTACTCCCACGTGGTCATAAGGTCCAGCGTAGTCGGTCCCGTTAGACTGCCCTACATGGCGTCTGGCAAGAATCCTCTGTTCGACACGGCCACCACGCTCGGCAAGATCCTCGCTTTCCTTGGCGTCAGCGCGATCTGCGGGGTTCTCGTGGCGGGGCTCATGGTGCCCGCTGCGGCCGTGACGGGGAGCGCAGCAAACGGCTCGGTGCAGTTCTTCAACAGCCTCCCGAGCGAGCTCACGGTCTCCCCTCCGGGGCAGGTGACGAAGATCGTCGCGTCTGATGGGTCGCAGATCGCGACCCTTTTCAATGAGAACCGGACGCCACTCAAGCTCGATCAGATGTCGCCGAACATCAAGAACGCGATCGTCGCTGTGGAGGACTATCGCTTCTACGAGCACGGCGGCATCGACATGACGGGCATCCTCCGCGCCCTCGTCTCGAACGTCCGCGGCGACAAGCAGGGCGCCTCAACGCTCACGCAGCAGTATGTGACGAACGTCATCAACGAGAACCTCGTGGCGCAGGGCAAGGACGCCGATGTGGTGCTCAACGGCCAGAAGGGCGTGGGCGACAAGCTGCGCGAGATGAAGCTCGCGATCGCGCTCGAGAAGCAGTACTCGAAGGATCAGATCCTCGAGGGCTACCTCAACCTCGTGTTCTTCAACCGAAACGCCTACGGCATCGAGGCCGCGGCCCAGTACTTCTTCTCGGTTGACGCAAAGGACCTCTCGCTCCCCCAGGCGGCGCTCCTCGCGGGCCTCGTCAACAGCCCGTCGCTGTACGACCCGAGCACGCATCCGGACAACTCGATCAAGCGCCGCAACCTCGTACTCGATGCCATGCTGCAGCACGGGTACATCAACCAGAAGGACCACGACGCCGCCGTCGCGACGCCGATCCAGCTCAAGGTAAACCCGCCCAAGCAGGGCTGCCAGTACGCCGCTCAGGCGCAGTACTTCTGCGACTACGTGGTGCACCAGATCGAGAACGACCCAGCGTTCGGCAATACGGTCGACGAGCGCGATGCGAAGCTCCTCCGGGGCGGCCTAACCATCAAGACCACGCTCGACTCGCGGCTCCAGGGGGCGGCGCAGACGCAGGTGGACGCGACGGCGGGAGCGAACCCTGATCAGTGGTCGGCTTCGCTCGTGACGGTCCAACCGGGCACCGGCAAGGTCCTCTCGATGGCCCAAAACACCCGAATACTCAAGGGCCAAGGCAAAGACTTCATCACGTCCTATAACTTCAACGTCGACAGCGCGGATGCGAGCGGCAACGATCTGGGCGGCCTCGGCGGCATGCAGCCCGGCTCAACCATGAAACCTGTGACGCTCGCGGCGTGGCTCAACGAGGGCAAGCCGACGAACCAGATCGTCGACGCGTCCAAACGTGTCTATCCGCTGAACTATCCGTGGAAGACGACGTGCCAGAAGGTCACGGGCGCGTTTGACAGCTCGCAAACCTCGCTCGGCGCCGCCGACGACCTGCAGAACGATGAACCCCAGTGGTACCGGCCCATGTCCGTCCGCGAGGGCATCTACCAATCGATCAACACCGCGACGTTCGCCTCCGCGGCGGGCCTGAACGACTTCTGCGACATCCAGCGCGCCGCGGACGCGATCGGCATGCACGTCGGCACCGGGAAGGACGAGAAGCTGAACCTCTCGACGCTCGGCAACCTGCTCGGTGGTTCGAACGTCGCCCCGATGACGATGGCCAACGCGTTCGCGACGTTCGCGAGCAACGGCACGTACTGCACTCCGATGTCGATCACCGACGTGGTCGACTCGCAGGGCAAGCGGATCGGCGGCCAGGCCCCGAGCTGCCAGGCCAACGCGATCAAGCCGGACGTGGCCAAGGCCGTGACGAACGTGCTCCAGGACGTCCTCACGAAGGGCTCCGGCTACAACATCAAGGATGACGCGGGCCAGACCATCAAGGTGGGCGTCCCCGACGCCGCGAAGACCGGTACAAACCAGTACAACGCGCAGACGTGGGTTGTCGGCTACACGAAGGGGCTCGCCACGGCGTCCTTCTTCGGTGATGCGTTCAAGCCCGCCGGCCACAAGGGCACGGACGTCACGATCAACGGGAAGTACTACAAGAGCGTTGATGGTGCCTTCATCGCCGGCCCGCAGTGGGCCTACTTCATGCAGAAGGCCGCCCCGCTGTACGACCATGGCGACTTCGACGCCCCGCCGTCGGCCCTGATCAACTCGGCGCAGTCCCAGCCGCAGCCCAAGAACACCGATAACGGCAATGGCGGTGGCCAGACCCAGGCCCCGTCCGCGCCGGCCCCGACCCAGACGAAGCCCGGCAAGGGCAACAACCCCTAGTGGCAGAGCTGGGGAACGCGCAGGCGGGGGCGCTGGCCCGCGCCACGCGGCGGACGACGGCGGCCCTCGCCACGGGCGCAAAGCGCGCCGGCCTGCTCGCGGGCATGGCGGCGTCGGTCGGCGTCGCGGCCGCGGCGTACGGCTGGTGGGAGAAGGACCAGTTCGGCCTCCGCACGGAGACCGTCCCGGTGCTCCCCAAAGGCTCGGCGCCGCTGCGCGTCCTGCACCTGAGTGACATCCATTTCGTTCCCGGCCAGACCAAGAAGGCCGAATGGCTCGCGGGCCTCGCCGAGCTGGCCCCAGATCTCGTGGTCAACACGGGCGACAACCTGAGCCACGTGGACGCCGTCGCTCCCCTGCTCGAGGCCCTCGGGCCCCTCCTGCGGTTCCCGGGCGTCTACGTCCCGGGGTCGAACGACTACTACGCTCCAGTGCTCAAGAACCCCGCGGCGTACCTGCTCGGCCCCTCGAACCGTCACCCGCTCCCCGACCGCGTGGCGCTCGACTGGCCCCGCCTCTCCGCGGGCTTCGGCGACGCCGGCTGGGTCGACCTCACGAACCGATCCCAATCGCTCGCCTTCAACGGCGTGCGCTACGACTTCTCCGGCGTGGACGATCCGCACCTCAAACGCGAGCGGTACGCGGGCTGGCCGCAGGGCGCGTCGGGCCACGACCGGAAGCCGCACCTCAAGGTCGCGGTCATCCACGCCCCGTATCAGCGGGTCCTCGACCACTTCACGGGCAGCGGCGCGGACCTCATGCTCGCAGGGCACACGCACGGCGGGCAGATCTGCCTCCCTGGCTACGGCGCCCTCGTGTCCAATTGCGATCTTCCGACGTGGCGCGCCAAGGGCCTCACGACGTGGGAGCACGAGGGCCGCTGGACCCCGCTCAACGTCTCGGGCGGCATCGGGACGTCCCGCTTCGCGCCGATTCGCATCGCGTGCCGCCCCGAGGCGGTCCTGCTGACCCTCACCGCGCGCCGCTAGGCACCCTCGCACCTAATCCGGACCGGGCTCATCACGGCGAGAGCGATCGTGCTGCCGCTCCGGACGAACGTCCAGTTCTGCTGACGCGGTGCCTGGCGCCGCGGCGCCCGCGCGTTTGAGCAACGCTCACAGTGCCATGGCGTAAGGTAGTTTCCACAGCTAACTACTCCTGACCGGAGGTGTGAGCGCCGGCATGCCCAAGCAGGCCCCCGCCCTTGACCAAATCTCGTTTCGCGGCAGCCTCGCACGGCTCGCCCCGGAGGCCCGATCGATCGTCCCCCGGCTGATCGCCGGACTCGCGGTCGGGCTTCTTGCCTCCGTGCTCGCGGTCCTCGTGCCGCAGGTGTTCCGCGCCATCATCGATACGCTGCTCCGCCCGGGAGCCGGGCCGTCGGCAGTCGTGTGGGCCGCCGCCGTCGTCCTCGTCATGGGAGTCGTCGAAGCGGCCCTGACGTTCCTGCGCCGCATCTTCGTGCTCGACCCCGCGACCAACGTCGAGACCTCGCTACGCGTCAAGCTCTACCGCCACCTGCAGCTGCTGCCCGTCTCGTTCCACGACGGCTGGGGCTCCGGGCAGCTTCTCTCGCGCGCCATGACGGACCTCAACCTCCTGCGCCGGTGGCTCGCGTTCGGCGCGATGTACCTCATCATCTCGTTCGCGACCGTGTTCGTGGGCATCGCGATGCTCTTCACGATCTCGTGGCAGCTAGCGCTCATCTTCCTCGCGGCCGCGATCCCGATCAGCGTGTACAGCTTCCGCTTCCGCCGCCAGTTCGTCGCGGTGTCCCGCCGCAGCCAGGACCAGGCCGGGGACCTCGCGACGGCGGTCGAGGAGTCCGTCCACGGCATCCGCGTGCTCAAGGCGTTCGGGCGCAGCCGCGAGGCGCTCGAAAGCTTCGCCCTCCAGGCCGAGGAACTGCGCGATACGGAGGTCACGAAGGCCCGTCACCTCGCGATCTTCAGCATGGTCGTGACTCTCCTCCCGGAGCTCGCGCTGGGGTCGGGCCTCATGGTCGGGCTCTGGCTCGCGGGGACCGGGCAGATCACGGTCGGCGCCCTGGCCGCGTTCTTCGCGACCGCGGCCGCCGTCGCGAACCCGGTCGAAATGTCCGGCGCGCTCGTGGGCATGGCGCTCACCGCGAAGACCGCGATCGACCGCCACTACGAGGTCATGGACGAGCCGATCACGATCGCCGACCCGGACGAGCCAGCGAGCATCGCGGCGCCCCACGGCGCGCTCGCCTTCCGCAACGTGCGCTTCGCGTTCGGCACGCGCGCACCGCGCAAGGCCGCGGCAGCGAACGACGGCGCGGGGGCGATCCTGCGCAACGTCAACCTTGAGCTCGTCCCCGGCGAGACGATGGCGCTCGTGGGCGTCACGGGTTCCGGGAAGACCACGCTCCTGGCGCTCGTTCCCCGCCTCTACGACGTGAGCGGGGGCTCGGTGGAGATCGACGGCGTCGACGTCCGCGAACTCACCCTGCCCGAGCTGCGCCGAGCCGTCTCGGTCGCGTTCGAGGACACGACGCTCTTCTCGAGCTCGGTGCGCGACAACGTGCTGCTGGGAGCGGACGTGCGGGAGGGGCCCGAGGCGGAGGCGCTCCTCGACGAGGCGCTCGACGTCGCGCAGGCCCACTTCGCGTACTCCCTGCCGGAGGGCGTCGACACCCGCATCGGCGAGGAGGGCCTGAGCCTCTCGGGCGGCCAGCGGCAGCGCATCGCGCTGGCCCGCGCGATCGCGGCGAAGCCCTCCGTGCTGGTCCTCGACGATCCGCTGTCCGCGCTCGACGTCGCCACGGAGGAGCGCGTGGAGGGTCGCCTTCGCGACGTGCTCACCGACACCACGACGCTCATCGTCGCCCACCGTCCCTCGACCGTGGCCCTCGCGGACCGCGTGGCGCTCCTGCGCGACGGCGTGATCGACGACGTTGGGACCCACGCCGAGCTGCTGGCCCGGAATGGGCACTATCGATACGTTATCGCGAGCCTCGACTCGGAGCCTCGGGACCTCGACACCGCGCTCGACACCGACGACAACCTGGACGATCTCGAGGAGGCCCGATGAGCTCCGCGCCGCGCACCGCCGCGGAACGGGACCACGCGGAAGACGACTACGACCTGAACCGCGAGGATTCCCGCGCGGTCCGGCGCCGGTCGCTGCGACTCCTCGCCTCGCTCATCCGCCCCGTGCGGGTGCGGTTCTGGCTCACGCTCGGGATGGTCGTCATCTCGCAGGCCACGAAAGCCGCGGGCCCGGCAATCATCGCCGCGGGCGTCGACTTCGCGCTCCCCCGGCTCATACACGGGGATTCGACGCTCGTGTGGCTCACGGGCGCCGGTTACCTCGCAGCGGCCCTCACCACGGCGCTCCTCACCGCCGGCTACGTGACGTCGACGGCGAAGCTCAGCCAGGCCATGCTCCTGGACCTGCGCGTCCGCGTGTTCCGGCACACGCAGCGACTGAGCCTCGACTTCCACGAGCACTACACGTCAGGGCGAATCATCAGCCGGCAGACCTCCGATCTCGAGGCCCTGCGCGAGCTGCTCGACTCCGGTGTCAGCTCTCTCGTCTCCGGCGTGCTGTTCATGATCTTCACGGCGGCCACGGTGTTCCTGCTCGACTGGCCGTCCGGCGTCATCATGCTGCTCGCCGCCGTGCCCATGTTCTGGCTCGCCCGGTGGTACCAGGTCCGCTCGCAAGTCACGTACCGCGCGTCCCGCGTCGCGTCGGCGCGGCTCATCGTGCACTTCGTCGAGACCATGACCGGCATCCGCGCGGTCAAGGCCTTCCGCAAGGAGCCCGAGAACAACCAGGAGTTCGGTGTGCTCGCGGAGGACTACCGCAAGATCACGGCGCGCTCGATCCAGCTCAACGGCGTCCTCCAGCCCGGCCTCGTGATGATCGGCAACATCACGGTCTCGGTCGTGCTCCTCGTCGCGGGGCTGCGGGTGCTGAGCGGCGGCCTCGCCGTCGGTGTGCTCCTCGCGCTCGTGCTCTCGGTCAAGCGCTTCTACCAGCCGATCGCGGACATGGCGATGTTCTACAACTCGTTCCAGAGCGCCCAGGCCGCCCTCGAGAAGGTCTCGGGCCTGCTCGAGGAGGTCCCCACCGTCCTGCCGCCGCGCGAGCCCGTGCCGCTCCCTGACCCCCGCGGCAACGTCCGCTTCAACCAGACCGAATTCCGCTACGGCGACGGCCCCGTGGTTCTGCCCGAGTTCAGCCTCGACATTCCGGCCGGACAGACGATCGCGCTCGTGGGCGCGACGGGTGCGGGCAAGTCGACGCTCGCCAAGCTCGTGGCGCGCTTCTACGACGTCTCCTCGGGTGCGCTCACGCTCGACGGCGTCGACCTCCGCCGGCTCTCGACGCCCGACCTGCGCCGCGCCGTCGTCATGGTCACCCAGGAGGCGTTCCTGTTCAGCGGCACGGTCGCGGACAACATCGCCCTGGGGCGGCCCGCGGCGACGCGCGCCGAGATCGAGGCGGCCGCGAAGGCCGTGGGCGCCCACGAGTTCATCACGGCGCTGCCCGACGGGTACGACACGGACGTCAACAAGCGAGGTGGGCGCGTTTCCGCGGGGCAGCGTCAGCTCATCTCGTTCGCGAGGGCCTTCCTCGCGGCTCCCGCCGTGCTCATCCTCGACGAGGCCACCTCGTCGCTCGACATCCCGTCGGAGCGGCTCGTCCAGGCGGGCCTACAGCGCCTGCTCGCGCGGCGGGGTCGGACGGCGATCATCATCGCCCACCGGCTCTCGACCGTGGAGATCGCCGACCGGGTCCTCGTCATGGACGGCGGGCGGATCATCGAGGACGGGACTCCTGAGGAGCTCATCCGCGGCGGCGGCCGCTTCGCGGCGCTTCACGGGGCCTGGCAGGACTCGCTCGTGTAGGTACATGTCGCTGACCCAAGTCACCTTCTCGTGGGTCCGAGTCACCTTCTCGTGGTCCCAAGTCACCTTCGAGCACGGCAGTCACCTTGAGGGCGACTTGTCGGCGAGAAGGGCACTGCGCTCGGCGACAAAGTGACTGCGAGGAGAGTCGCAGCCGGACCCCCGCGATTTCGCGTCGGGCCGCCGGATCGGGTACTCTAGATGAGTTGCTTGGGGAACCTGTTGGGGGATCTGGGCGACGGATCGGGATGTAGCGCAGCTTGGTAGCGCGCTTCGTTCGGGACGAAGAGGTCGCAGGTTCAAATCCTGTCATCCCGACCAGGAAGCCACGGAAACTCAAGGGTTTCCGTGGCTTTTCAGTTGGTGAGACTTGACCCGGTCATCGAAAACCCATCTTTTTGACCTCCCCGCGACGGCTCGGCGCTGCTGCATTCCGGCAGACCGCCGACTGCTCCGGCTGCCTCCGGTCCTTGTGGGTGAGCGCGGCGCACCTGCGCGCCATGGACACCGACCACACCGCCGAGAACCCTTGGGGGCTGGAGCCCCTGCTCGACGTCGGCGAGCTCGCCTCGTACCTGCGCATTCCGCTCTCCACGGTCTACGACTGGCGCAGGCGCGGCCTGGGCCCGCGCGCCTACCGCTTCGGCAAGCACCTGAAATTCGCCGTCTCGGACGTGCGGGCCTGGATCGAGCAGCAGCGCGATCCCGGGCCGCCCTCGCCTGCGGACGGGAGGTGAAACGGTGAGCCGCCAGCGCCTGCCCATCGGCACCTTCGGCGAGATCGGCTACCTGCCCGCCGCCGGCGGCCGGAGCGTCGCCCGGGCCCGCTACCGCGGCTGGGACGGACGGACCCGGCTCGTCCAGGCCGCCGGGGCGACCCGAAAGGCCGCCGAGCGCGCCCTGAAGGCCAAGCTCGCCGAGCGCAGCCTCTTCCAGCCCTCCTCCTCGAAGCTCACCGCAGACAGCCCGTTCCCCGAACTGGTCACGTACTGGCTCGAGGACCTCGACCTCGACGACGGGCTCTCCAAGCGGACCCGGCAGCTCTACGAGCGGAACATGCGCACCCTCGTCATGCCCGCCTTCGGGAGCCTGACCCTGCGGGAGATCGGGGTCGCCCGGTGCGACAACTTCCTCAAGCAGCTGGCCAAGCAGAGCTACAACCGCGCCAGGCAGGCCCGCGTCGCCCTCCGCCTGGCCCTCGGCCTGGCCGTCCGGCACGAGGTCCTGCCGCGCAACCCGATGGACCACGTCTCCCGACTGCACCGCCCGGCGTCCACGCCGAACGCGCTGACGCCGGCGGAGGTCAACGCGGTCCGCGCCGCGATAGCGCTCTGGGAGGCCGGCCGTTCGCCGTCGGGGCCGAGGCCGGACGGGCAGCTGGGCGCGATCGTGGAGGTCATGCTCGGCACCTCGGCCCGCATCGGGGAGGTCCTGGCCATCCGTCGCCGAGACATCGACATCGCAGCGGCACCGCCCTCGATCCGGATCGCCGGCACGATTGTCAGCCACCTTGGCGAGCCGACCCTGCGGCAGGACCACCCCAAGACCGCGAAGTCCCGCCGGACCGTGGCCATCCCCTCGTTCACCGCCGAGGCCGTGCGCCGCCGGCTGGCGAAGCTGGAGGACCCGTCCCTGGATGCCCTGCTGTTCTGCACCCGGGAGGGAACGCCGCTGACGACGAACAACGTCCGCCGCCAGCTCCGCCATGTGATGGACCTCGCCGGGATCACCGGGGTCACCCCGCACATGTTCCGCCGCACCGTCGCGACCGCGATCAGCGAGGAGGCCGGCGTCGACCTCGCCGCCGAGCTGCTCGGCCACACGGATCCGAAGATCACCATCCAGCACTACATCCGCCGCAACGAGATGGTGAACCCTGCCACCGCCGAGATGCTCGAGCGCGCCTTCGCGAAAGACGAGGTTTGATCTTCCCCGGCTGCCAGCCTGCGTGCGAGGCTGGGTGGTGCGGGACGGCAGCGCCGTGAATAGCAGTGCCTTGGTCTCCCGCGGTGGTAAGGCAGGTGGTGGTCTGTTCGCAGACGAGGGTGGTCAGGTCGGGCAGTTCTTTGGGGTTGGAGGTCCGGGCGAGGATGACGTTGGCGATGGAGGCTCCGACCATTTTCGGCGTGCCTGCGCGAGCGACGGGGGATACGGGCATCGTCGTGCTGCGATTGCGCTCGCACGGTGCCGCCACCGTGGCGGCACCGTGCGACCTGGGCTTTTGCCCGCCGACCGTCGTCGCTCCCGCTGCAGGTATCGGTGCAGGGCGGGGGTGCTTGATGCACTTCTGTTCGGCGCGGACGCGCGCGAGCGCCTCGGCGGCGAGATGTTCCAGATCGGCGGCGCGGGTCTGCGCCTCGGATGCTCCGGGCCGGGCGGCGTCCTGTCTAGCACCCTGCCGCACCGCTGCATCGATCCCCCACCAGTTCCACCGAGGCGCGGTCACGGAGCGCACCGGGTTGGTTGGAATCCTCGGCGAGGCACCGCAGTTCGCTGGTCCCTTCAAGGCTCGTGCACGAGTGTCGGCCGGTGACCATAAGCGCGGCCCATTCCCAGGTCCTCCGGTTCGCATTTGACGGTGGGGCCACGGTGGCCCCACCGTGTGACCTGGGGTTATCCGCGGTGCCGGTGAACCGTGAGGCCTCCGGACGACGAGTCTGGTGCAGACGTACTCGACCCTCGTACGAGCTGTGGCCGCGGACCATTCCAGCAGGGTGAACCCATACCGGTGCTTCCGTTTGAGGCTCGTTGTGCTCATCGATGACTCACCTCCCAGCAAGTAGGTGCGCACGCGCTCCCCGGCAATCGAGGTCGGTGCGGTGCCGGGGCGGACACGGTCAGCTCACCACCCGATCCTGGACGGGCCGCCCCATCCCTCTGCCTCGACGCAATCCCGACATCCAATCCTCGGCCCGTCGTCCAGGACGATCTGGAGCAGCTGGTCCGCCTGGCCTGGGCCGGCGAGCCCGTCTCGGAGGGACAGCTGTGACCGGAGAGCAGGAGCGCCGCGAGCAGGAGCTCACCGATCGGGTGGTCGCCTCCTTCGAGAACACACCGGGCAACCCGCGCCTCAAGTACCTCATGGAGACGCTCGTGAAGCATGTACATGCCTTCGTGCGAGAGGTGCGGCTGACCAAGCACGAGTGGAACGCCTGGATCGACTTCCTAACCCGCGCCGGACACATCACCGACGATCGCCGTCAGGAGGTCGTCCTGATGTCCGACATCCTCGGCATCTCGATGCAGACCATCGCGGTCAACAACGAGGCGTACAAAGACGCCACCGAAGCGACGGCGTTCGGCCCGTTCTTCGTGAATGACGCCCCGCTCATCGAGAACGGCGGCGACATCTCCGGCGGCGCTCCGGGCGAGCCGAGCTGGATAGAAGGCTCCGTCCGGGACACCGAGGGCAGACCCATTCCGATCGCCCGCATCGAGGTGTGGGAAGCCGACGACGAGGGCCTCTACGACGTGCAGCACGACGACGGCAGGGTCTACGGCCGCGCACACCTGTTCAGCGACAACGACGGGAACTACAGTTTCTGGGGCCTCACCCCCACCCCGTACCCAATCCCCAGCGACGGCCCAGTGGAACAGCTGCTGGAAGCCGTCGGCCGTTCGACCTACCGCGCGGCCCACCTGCACTTCATGGTTTCCGCCGAGGGCTATCGGACTCTGGTGACGCACATCTTCGTGGATGGTGACCCCCAACTGGACAGGGGTGACTCGGTGTTTGGCGTCAAGGATTCACTGATCAAGAAGTTCACCCACCACGAAGCGGACGAAGCCACCCCGAACGGCCGCGCACTCCCGGAAGGTCAGACCTGGAGCCATGTTCGCTTCGACATTGTGCTCGCGCCCGGGGACGACTGAACCGCAATTGATGGTCTGCACCAAAGCGAGGTGATCCTGTTGCCCGCCGGACTGCGGTCACAGAGGTCTTGTGTCGGAACTTCGCGCGCGTCGCATCTGCTCTAGTCACCGAAGACGGCGGGCGCCGAGAAACGCGTCTGCCGAGACCTCACGTAATCGTCTACCGAACCGGGAGCCGGAAAGTCGACAGTCGCCTCAGCCTCTGCACGACCCGGCCGAGACCGTGCAGGCTCACGGACAGGAGGATGAGTGCACCGAGGGTGATCTGCTGGTAGAGAGGGTCGAGTCCGAGGAGGTTGTAGCCGTTCCCGATCAGTGCCAGGAACATGACGCCGACGACCGATTTCCAGACGGTGCCCTCGCCGCCCATGATGCTTGTCCCGCCGACGACGATGCTGGCGATGACGGTGAAGGTGAGCGCGTCTCCGCCGTTCGAGGCCTGGGCGCTGAGCACGCGCGAGGAGTCGATGAGGCCGCCCAGGCCGGCCGCGGTGCCGCTGATGACGAACGCGGCGATCCGGACCCCGGAGACGCGGACGCCGGCCAAGCGCGCGGCATTCTCGTTGCCGCCGACGGCGTAGAGGTACCGGCCGAAGGTGGTCGCCCAGAGCGCGACGCCCAATACGCAGACGACGATCAGGGTGATCCATGTGGAGGAGAGGACGCCGAGTATCCGGGTCTGGGCGAGGACCCCGTAACCGGGCTGGGAGTACAGGGTGATGCTGTTGCCGCTGGTGGCCAGCGAGGCGACCCCGAGCACGACGAAGGAGACGGCGAGCGTTGCGATCAGGGCGTTGACCCGCAAGTACACGACGACGAGGCCGTTGACGAGCCCGACCAGTGCGCCGAGCGCGAGTCCGGCCAGCCCGGCGATCGGCCCGCTGCCCTGCTGGGCGAGTCCGGCGGAGACGACGCCGCTGAGCGCGTAGACCGCGCCGACGGAGAGGTCGAATCCTCCCGATACGAACAGGAGTGTCCCGGCGGCGGCGATGATGAGGATCGATGACTGCTGGTCGATCAGGTTCAGCAGGTTGGCGCTCGTTGCGAACGGGGCGCTGGCAAAGGCCAGCACGGTGAAGAGGATCACCAGCGGTATCAGCACCCCCGATCTGCGGAGCTGCGCAAGGATCGGGATCAGGCGGGGTGCTGCCGGCCGGGGTCCTCGGGTTTGGGTGGCAGGCTGCGTCGCAGTCATGGGGTGTTTCCTTTGCTCGCGGGCCGCGCAGCCAGGGCGGCGGCCAGGATGCGGTCTTCACGGATGTCGTCACCGTCGAGTTCGTCGGAGATCTCGCCCTGGCGCATGACGACGACGCGGTGGCACAGGCCGATGAGCTCTTCGGGTTCGGAGGAGATGATGAGGACCCCCAGGCCCTCGGAGGCGAGCGAGTGGATGAGGTCGTAGATGGCCGCCTTCGCGCCGATGTCGACCCCCCTGGTCGGCTCGTTGGCGATCAGGGCGATGGTCTCGCGCATCATCGCGCGGGCGAACAGGACCCTCTGCTGGTTCCCGCCGGAGAGGGTCGAGACGGCGAGCCGCGCGCGGGCGGTCGGCGCTCCGAGCCGCGTGAGCAGGTTCGTGACCCTCTCGGCCTCCAGTGCCCTCCGGATGATCCCGGCCCGGCTCAGGCCCGAGAGTGCGCCGATCGAGGTGTTCTCGAGGATCGGGCGGACGGGGAAGAGCCCGTCATCGGCCCGGGACGCCGGAATCATGCTCAGGCCGCGGGCGAGTGAGGCCCGCGGCGACGCGGTCCTCAAGGGCGAGCCGGCGACCTCGACCGTGCCTCGGGTGATCGGGAGGTCGCCGAAGAGCGCGCGGCCGAGCTCGGTGCGTCCCGAGCCGTCCAGGCCCGCGAGGCCGACGATCTCACCGGCCCTGACGTGGAGCGAGACGTTCCGGACTCCTGGGGCGACGATGCCGCGGCCGGCGAGGACACTTGGCTGGGTGGGGGCGACTGGAGTCTTATGCGGGAACACGCTGGAGAGCTCGCGGCCCAGCATGGCGCGCATCAGCGATGCCTCGGTCTGGGTGTGTGCGGGCCCGGTGTGGACGAGCCGTCCCTCGCGCAGGACGGTGATCGTGTCGGCGAGGGCGAGCACCTCCTTGAGGAAGTGGGTCACGATCAGGACCGAGGCGCCGCGCCGTGTGATGGACCGGATCGTGGTGTGGAGGGCGCGTGCCTCTTCCTCGTTCAGGGCAGCCGTGGGCTCGTCCATCACGATGAGGCTCGCCCTGCGGGAAACAGCTCGCAGGATCTCCACCTGCTGCCGCTCCCCCAGCGAGAGCGAGCGGGCCTTGGCCGAGCCTTCGAGCCGGAACCCGGAGCCGGCGACGAGGCCTTCCCAGTCGGCGTGCAGCTTTCTCTTGCGGACGAACCCCAGGGATTGAGGCTCCACTCCGAGGAAGACGTTCTGCTGCACGGTAAGGTCCGGGACGAGCGAGATCTCCTGCTCCATCCCGGCGATGCCGGCGAGAAGGGCGTCGCGCGGGGACCTCAGATGAACGGCATGGCCGTCAATGTACACCTGGCCGGTGTCGGGCTGCAGGGCACCGGCGATGATCTTCCCGAGCGTGGACTTGCCTGCGCCGTTCTCCCCCACGAGGGCGTGGACCGTGCCGGGCCTGATCGACAGGCACACGTCCTGCACCGCGCGGATTGCGCCGAAGGCCTTGGACACGCCGCGGACCTCCACACCGGTGAAGGTGCCTTCGCCGCTCATCCCGGGCGCCGTTCAGGGCGGTACCGGAGGCCCGGACACGCTGCTGCGGCCGGTGCCGGGCAGGGGTGATCGTCGTGCGTCATTGCACTCCTTCAGAATGGTCGACGGCGACTGCACTGGAATCGGCGGCAGCTGCCGTGGGATACGTGCCCTACTGTTGGTCTTTCGCCGCTTCGTACCCGGAGGGCGTCTCCTCGGCGTAGCGTTCGGCGAAGGTGCGCCCGCCCTTCATCTTGTCGTGCCATCCCGCCTCGATGATCTGGACGGTCACGACCTCCGCGGGGGCACCGATCGTGGCACCGAGTGCTTCGGTGATGGCGGCCATCATGGCTCGCTTCTGCTCGCGCGTTCGGCCTTCCGCCATGTACACGTGGACCTCGGGCATGTCTGTACCTTCTTCGGTGTGGGGATGGGGCTAGCGTTCGACGGCGATGAGCTGGAAGTCTGCTTTTTGTGGGTCCGGGGTGGTGAACCGGGCGTTGGAGAAGTAGAAGCGGTTCCCGAATCGGGCCATCGCGGTCGGGGTGTCGAAGCGCTCGTCGGTCCAGCGTTCACGCACGGTGCCGTTCTGCCCGTCGTCCGAGAGGTCGATCACCGACACCAGGTTGGGGAGGTTCTGGACCACGTAGAGGGTGTTGCCTTCCAGGACCAGGCCGTCGCCTCCTGGGACGGTCTCCCGTGCCAGGTCTACGAGCGTGGTGGCTCCGGTCTCGGTGTCGACGCGGAAGAGCTTTCCGGTGTTGGTCTGAACCACCAGTACGGCGCTCTTGTCCGGGGTGAACGAGATCCCGTTGGAGTTGAAGTTGTCCGAGAAGGCCTCGCCGTACCGGTACTGGAAATCCCCGGTCATGGGCAGGCGGATGATCTCCTCGTCCGAGGGGAGCTCGCCGTAGGGGCCGAGGGGGAACTTGTACAGCACCGGGGAGAAGGAGTCGGTGATGTACGCGAAGCGCGGTGTGTGTACGAGGTCGTTGATGAAGGTGTTCTCGCCGCCGAGCTGGTAGCGCCGGATGACGTTCCGGGTCTTGGTGTCGATGACGGAGAAGGACCCGTCGATCCCGCCGCAGACGAACAGCCTCCCGTAGGCGTCGAGCGAGACGCCGACGGTGGTCGGGCCGAGGGACTCGTGGAAGACCTCGTAGGTGCCGTTCTCGAAGTCGACGCGGAAGATCTCGCCGGTCTTCAGGGAGGACATGTAGGCGAAGGGGCCATCGCCCACGGCGATGCACTCGGGGCCGGTTCCGGTCCCCATGGCGATCTCGGTGGGGTACTTGAGGCTGGTGGTGCGCGTGTCGTTGGTCATTGCGGTTGTTGCCTTTCTCGCCGTTGAGAACGATGAATCGGATGCTTACTTTCCGGCGGCCTGGAGCAGGCCGACGGCTGCAAGATCAGCGCGGAGTTCGGCGCGCTGCTCCTCGGTCAGGGAAGGCAGGGGCGCCCGCACGTCTCCACCGGCCATCCCGAGCTCCTTGGCCCATGCCTTGATGAACGGCACCTGCAGGGTGCGGTCACGCAGCCATTGGCCGTGCAGCCACTTCGAGTTCAGGGCCCGGAGCGGCTCGAGCGTCGCCGCGACCTCGGCGGCCTTCTCGAACTCGCCCCGCAGGGCGAGGTCGGTGTACTCGCGCATCGGCTGGTAGTCCTTGGTCTGGTAGAGGAAGGGGATCGAGGAGGACATGTAGACCGATTGGCCGTGGTCGCGGATGTTCTCGAGCCACATGCCCTCGTTCGCCTCGCAGACGAGAATGCGGTCGCCGACGAGGCCGAGCGTTTCGAGGTACCGTGTGTGGTCGTGGCCGACCTTGATGCCGCAGACGTTCTCCAGGTCTGCGAGCTCGTCGATCAGGCCGAGGGGCAGTGTGACTCCGGAGAAGCTGGTGTCGAAGAGCCAGACCCCGATGTCGACTGAGGAGATCACCTCGTGGAACCACCGCCGCAGGCCCTCCTGGGATGCCGGCGGGTAGTACGGGCTGATGATGACGGCGAAGTCGGCGCCCGCCTTCTCGGCGTGACGGGTCAGTTCGATGGTGTCGCGGGCCGAGTGGTGCCCCGTATGTGCGAGCACCGGGATCCTGCAGGAGGCCGCTTCGACGACTGCCTCGACGGACTTCATGCGCTCGGCGTTGGTCAGCGACCAGAACTCGCCCATGACGCCGGTGGTGAAGACCCCGTCGATGCGCAGGTCCTCGACGAGGTAGTCGATGTCTGTTCCGATCGCTCCCAGGTCCAGTTCGCCGTCTGTGGTGAAGGGTGTGGTCAATGCCGCCCAGATCCCCGTGAACTCCTTGCGGGCGGCAGCCTTCGCCTCGCTGCGTGCATAGCGCGCCATTGCACTCCTCCTGCGTCTCGTAAATGGGCCTTTCAATCTGGCCTAGCCACTTTGATTGAAGCACCGCCCGGGTTTCGTGTCAACGGCGAATCGGCCGGGCTGGCAAAAGTGGCTTAGCCGCTTATGATAGGAGCGTGCCGCCCAGTGAAGCGCGGCGACCCTGTGCTAGGAGTATGACGACGATGAATCATTCGGATGTGTCCCGGCCTCAGGCCGGTCCGCAGGCGGGCGAGCCTGCCCTCCGCGCCGACAGCTACGTGCTGCGCAACGCCCTGGTCATGACGATGGACGATGACCTCGGCGATTTCGAACGCGCTGACGTGCTCGTGGAAGGGCAGACCATCGCCGCGGTGGGCCCTGACCTCGCGGTCGACGCGGTCTCGTACGACTGCCAGAACAGGATCGTGCTGCCGGGCTTTGTGAACTCGCATCACCACATGTTCCAGACGGCGCTGCGCGGCTATTGGAGCGACGCCCTCTCCGAGGACTACTTCCGCCAGTCCAGGCGCGGGGAGCGGGCCCTCTTCCACATCTACACCCCAGAGGACGTCTACTGGGGTGAGCACGCCGGAGCCCTCGAACAGCTCAACGCCGGGACCACCACCGTGGTGGACACCTCCCAGTGCACCGAGACCCCCGAGCACACCGACGCCGCGATCCGGGGCATCCACGACTCCGGGGTCCGCGCGGTGTACGCGTACTGCGCGAAGGCGAACGGAAGCACCCCGCACCCGTCCTACGCCTACCCCGGAGACGCCGTGCGCCTGCGCGAGGAGTTCTTCACATCGGAGGACCAGCTCGTCACCCTCGCCTTGGGGTCCCCCGTCGAGGAGGCGACCTGGCGGCTGGCCAAGGATCTGGACCTTCCCCTGTACTCCCATATCAACGACCGCGCGGCAGGACTCGAGCTGGAGCGGCTCACGGCCAAGGGCCTCGGCGGGCAGCGGAGCACATACATCCACTGCACCGGGCTGGCGGAGAGCACGTGGGAGGCGATCGCGCGGAACGGGGCCCGTGTGAGCCTGTCGACGTATGTCGAGCAGACCCTCAGCACCGGCGCGTCCGGCCTTCAGCACTCCCTGCGGCACGGTCTTGAGCCGTCCCTGAGCACCGACGCGGTCTCCCTCGGTCCGACCGACTTCTTCTCGACGATGCGGGCGACGTTCGCGCTCCAGCGCAGCCGCATACAGGAACGCGCGCTGGCCGGAGAGGCGGTGGAGGATCCCGCGATCGACACCAGGGAGATCCTGCGGATGGCGACCATCTACGGGGCTCGCGCAGCCCATCTCGACCACCGGATCGGCTCCCTGACCCCCGGGAAGCAGGCCGACATCATCGTCCTGGACGCGAACACGCTCAACGCGAGCCCGGTCCACCACGCGACCGGGGCCGTGGTCATGCTCATGGACACCAGCAATGTCGAGATGGTGATCGTCGGCGGCCGCATCCGGAAAGCCGGGGGCCGCCTCCTCGATTCCGACGTCGAGGCCGTCACCGCGGCGCTGAGGCAATCGGGGCAGCGGCTGCTGGAGCGTTCTGGCACCCCGCGGATCCTCTTCAGCTCCTGCCGTCAGGGCTGAGGGCCGGCTACCGCCGCCGCTGCAGCGCGACGGCTGCGACGGCGGCGGACCCCAGGACAATCAGGGTCGCCAGGGCGATCGCTGCCACCACGCTCCAGCGCCCGATGAGCGCCCCCACGGCGGCGCCGCCGGAGAGGGTCGCCAGGGCAAGAAGGCGCCGGGTCAGATGCAGCGGGGTCCCCCGGCCCGCCGTGGCCTCGTGGGCCAGGCTGTGCACGAGCCCTGTCGCCGCTGCGAAGCGCAGGTTCTCGACGTTGAGGTGGCGCGTCGCCGAGAACTGCACCGCCATGCCGAACGCGAGCAGGGCCAGCGACCCCGAATGCCCGGCTTCCTCGGGGATGCCGGGCACGAGGAGGATCCCGGCGGCGGCCGCGAGCGAGCCCCCCTCCACCGCGAGGGCCCGGACGTAGGAGGCCTTCGGGCGTCGCCCGTCCCGGACGAGGGCGCCGCCGACGAAGCCGCCGATGAGGAAGCCGGCGAATGCGACCGCGTAGGGCAGCAGCGCGGCCATCTGACCGGTCGCTGCGTGGACACCGGCGAGGATGACGGTCCCTGTCACGTACGCGGCGAACAGGCCTCCGAGGTGGGCGAGGCAGACCGACTCCACGATTCCCGTCGCCACGTTGAGCGCCAGGACATCGAGCACCTCCCACTTCCGGCCCCCCTGAGGCCCGCCGGCGCGTCCTGTCGGATTAGGATCATCTTGGGCCAGCCCGGTCGGGTGTCCTGCCGGGAATTCGGCACTCATGGAATTCGCTCCCTGATATCGGTCGTTGATGTCTGGGTCGTTGGCCTCTGGTGCGTGGGCCGATGGCCGCGGGCTCAGTAGGCCTGGACTCGCGGCTGGACCAGAAGGTGGATCAGGGCGAAGACGCCCTGGGTGTCGATGGCGTCAAGCGCTGCCTCGAGGGCCTCCGGGATCTCATCGTCCCGCTCCACGCGCGCCCCGAATCCGCCGAAGGCGCGGGCCATGAGCGCGAAGTCGGGGTTCTCCAGCTGGGTTCCCGAGATCCGGCCGGGGTGATGCCTCTCCTGGTGCGTCCGGATGGTCCCGTACTCCTGATTGTCCATGACGATCACGAGCGGCGTGGCGCCGTACTGCTTCGCGGTGGCGAGCTCCTGGCCGTTCATGAGGAACTCGCCGTCGCCAGCGATCGTGACCACCCGTCGCCCGGGCGAGGAGAGCGAGGCGACCACGGCTGCGGGGACCGAGTAGCCCATCGAGCCGTTCCCGGCGCTGAGCATGGAACCGAACGACCGGGTAGGGAAGTAGCGGTGCGCCCAGTTCGTGTGCTCCCCGGCGCCGAAGGTCACGGTCGCATCGTCAGGCAGCGAGGCGACGAGGCGGGCCATCATCGTGTCCATGGTGGCCGCCCCCGGCCGCGGCGACGCGGACGGGGGTGCGGAGAACGCCTGCTGCTCTGCGCGCATCCGCCCGGCCCAGGCCAGCCACGACTGCGGGGGCGGGCCGAGCTCGATCCTCTGGAGGTCCCGGACGAACGCCTCCGGCTTCGCCACGATCTGGCGGGAGACCGCACCGGACCGGCCGCGGAGGGCCGGGTCCATCGAGACGAGGAAGTTCTCCTTCTCCCAGTCCTGCCGGGCCAGGAACCCGTCGGTGATGACATCGCCCGGGACTGTCCCGACGAAGACGAGCAGGTCCGTCTCCTCCAGGAGGTCGTAGGTCGGCCGTGGGCGGCCGTACCCGATCGGCCCGACATAGATCGGGGAGTCGAATGGGATGATCCCCTCCCGGCGCCATTCGGCGGCAGCCGGGATGGAGTGGCGTTCGAGCCACCGCGTGAGCGACGCGGCGGCCTCGGCCGTCCAGTCGTTGCCGCCCGTGACGAACAGGGGCTTCTGCGCCCAAGAGAGCGCCTCATTCAGAGCCGCCGCATCCGGCTCGGTCATCCCTCCGCCCGCGACCGGGATCGCGGGATGGAGCGCGGCGTCGAACGGGTGGCAGAGGACGTCCTCGGGCAGGCCGACCACCACCGGCCCCGGGCGGCCGGAACGCGCTGCGAACATTGCCTCGGCGACGATCTCGGAGGCGCGCTCGGCCGAGTCCAGGACCATCACGCGCTTTGCCCCGCTGTCGAACCACGCACGGATGTCGAATTCCTGGAAGGCCTCGCGGTCCCGGTGGCCGAACGGGATGAGGCCGACGAACATCACCAGCGGCGTGGCGTCCTGCCACGCCGTGTGCAGGCCGACGTGGGCGTTCGCCGCCCCGGGACCGCGGGTGACCATCACGATGCCGGGTCTCTGGTGGAGCTTGCCGTCGGCCTCGGCCATGTAGGCTGCCCCGCCTTCGTGCCTGCACACGATGCTCTGGATGGAGGAGTCGCGGAGCCCGTCGAGCACCTCGAGGTAGCTCTCCCCCGGCACCAGGTAGATGCGCTCCACATCGTGGAGCTCCAGGGACCGGACGATCGCGTGGCCGGCGGTCAGGGCCGGTCCCTCCGCGGCCGCTGTTTCGGGAACCGTCTGGTCGGCAACCAGCTGCGGACCTCTCATCGCCTCTCCTCCCGCATCGATGGCTTCGGGTCGTCCATGACAGTTCTTTAGTCGTTCTGGGGGAAGCCGAGGTCGATGCCGCCGTGGCGCGCGGGGTCGAGCCAGCGGGAGGTGATGGTCTTCTCCTTCGTGAAGAAGTCGAACCCCTGGGCCCCGTACGCCTTGGCGTCGCCGAAGAGGGAGCCCTTGGCCCCGCCGAAGGAGTAGTAGGCCACGGGCACCGGGATCGGAAGGTTGATCCCGATCATGCCGACCTCGACCTCCTGCTGGAAGCGCCGGGCTGCGCCGCCGTCGTTGGTGAAGATCGCGGTGCCGTTGCCGAACCTGCCCGAGTTGATCAGCTCGACGCCTTCTTCGAACGATCCCACCCGCACGACCGAGAGCACCGGGCCGAAGATCTCCTCCGTGTACGCCCGCGAGGTGACCGGGACGTCGTCCAGCAGAGTGGGGCCGAGCCAGAAGCCGCCGGGCTCGCCGTCGACGGAGGGGTTGCGACCGTCGACGACGACGGTTGCCCCGTCGGCGGCGGCGAGGTCGATGTACGAGGCCACCTTCTCGCGGTGCTCCGCGGTCACCAGCGGTCCCATGTCGGTCCCGCGGCGCCCGTCGCCTACCCGCAGCCTGCCGATCCTCTCGCGGAGCTTTGCGACGAGCCGGTCGGCGACCGGCTCGAGGGCGAGCACGACAGAGATGGCCATGCACCGTTCCCCTGCCGATCCGTAGCCGGCGTTGATGGCCTGGTCGGCGACCAGGTCCAGGTCGGCGTCGGCCAGGACGAGCATGTGGTTCTTCGCCCCGCCGAAGGCCTGGACCCGCTTGCCGACCTTGGCGGAGTTCTCGTAGATGTACTGGGCGATGGGGGTGGAGCCGACGAAGGACACCGCCTCGACCTTGGGGTGGCGGATCAGGCCGTCGACGGCGGACTTGTCGCCGTTGAGGACGTTGAACACCCCGTCGGGCAGGCCTGCCTCCTTCCAGAGCTCGGCGAGCCACAGCGCGGCGGAGGGGTCCTTCTCGCTGGGTTTGAGCACCACCGAGTTCCCTGCGGCGATGGCTACCGGGACGAACCACAGCGGGACCATGGCCGGGAAGTTGAACGGGCTGATGATCGCGACGACGCCGAGCGGCTCCCGCACCGAGTAGACGTCGACCCCGGTGGAGACGTTCTCGGAGAATGCCCCCTTGGTCAGGTGCGGGAACCCGGTGGCGAGCTCGACCACTTCGAGCCCGCGCTGGATCTCGCCTGTCGCGTCGCCGATCACCTTCCCATGCTCGCCCGTGATGATCTCGGCGAGCTCGTGCTTGCGGGCGTTGAGCAGTTCCCGGAACGCGAACAGGACCCCCTGCCTGCGGGCGATCGAGGTCTTCGCCCAGCCGGGGAACGCGCCCGCCGCTGCGGAGACGGCGACTTCGACGTCGTCGACGTCGGCCAGGACGACCGACTTGGTCTGGACGCCGATGGCCGGGTCGAACACAGGCGCAGTGCGGGCGGACGCGGAGCTGTGGCGTCCTCCGCCGATCCAGTGCGGAACGGTCGTGGTGGCGAGGTCGATCATCGGGTGCTTCCCACCGGGCTGGCGAAGTTGTTCCTGCGCCCTTCGCGCACGTAGTCCACGGTTCCGGCGATGTGCTCCTTGCCGTGGATGCTCTTCTGCTTGGCAACGTGCCCGAACATCTGGATCCCGAAGCCCCCGTCCAGGTCGTTCACGATCCGCTGCTTCCAGGGGCGCCTGACGATCTGGGTTGTCAGGCGCCGGGTCACGCGTGGCTGGGACATGATGTGGTCGGCGATCACGTGGGCCCGCTCGATCAGCTCCTGGCGCGGGAGCACTTCGTTGACCAGGCCGTACTCGAGGGCCTTGTCCGCCGTGATGGCCTCGCCGGTGAGCAGCGCGTACGCCGCCCGCTTGGTTCCCAGGAGCTCCTGGAAGGCGTTGTGGATCCCGTCGGCCGGCACCGAGCCGATGTCGTAGTGCAGGTCGAAGATGGTCGCGTCCTCCGCCGCGAGCGTGATGTCGCACATGAGCACGATCTCCGAGTGGAAGCCGGGGCCGTTCATGATCCCGATCGTGGGGATCTCGAGGTCGTTCACGAGGGAGCTGACGTTGATGCGTCCGTCCTTGTAGGCGTACTCGTACGCCCAGTACGGCATGTCCTCGGTCTCGAGCTCGAAGCCCTCGGGGTCGGAGTCCATCATGAACTCCTCGCCGGAGCCGGTGAGGATCAGGACCTCGTTCTTCGGGTCCGCGCCGATGACCTTCAGCATCTGCCCGAGCGCGCGGTGGTTCTGCACCGAGAGCTGGATCGGGCCCCCGAGCGTGTGGGCCTGCACCAGCAGGACCCCGTCCTCGCGGCGGGTCATCTTGAAGAAGTCCTTGAAGAACTCGCTGTATTCTTCGAACTCCGGTGTCGGCAGGAATTCTTGCAACGACATTGTCTTGTTCCTTTCGAATCCTATCTGCGACTTCGGTGGTCTCACCAGTCGACAGCTATGTACTTGGCCTCGGTGTATTCGAGCATTCCCTCGTGGCCGCCCTCGCGGCCGAGGCCGCTGAGCTTCACTCCGCCGAACGGTGCGCTCGGGTCCGAGACGAGTCCGCGGTTCAGCCCGACCATGCCGGACTGGAGCGCCTCCGCGGCGCGCATGCCCCGCTTCAGGTCGCGGGTGTAGAGGTAGGAGACCAGTCCGAACTCGGTCGAGTTGGCCAGCGCGATCGCCTCGTCATCCTGCGAGAACCGGACGATCGGCGCAACGGGCCCGAAGATCTCCTCACCGAGGATGCTGGAGTCGGCGGGCACCTGGTCCAGGACCGTGGGCGGGTAGAAGTACCCCGTCCTGTCTGGGATCGCTCCCCCGGTGCGGGTCCGGGCGCCGCGCTCGAGGGCGTCCTCCACGAGGGAGGCGACCTTCTCGCGCGCGGCGGCGTTGACCAGCGGCCCGAGCTCGGTGCCCTCGGCGTAGCCGGGGCCCACCCTGACGCCCTCCATCGCGGCGGCGAAGCGCTGGCCGAACTCGTCGGCGACCCTCTCGTGCACATAGAAGCGGTTGGCCGCAGTGCAGGCCTCTCCGCCGTTGCGCATCTTGGCCAGCATGGCTCCCCCGACGGCCGCGTCGACGTCGGCGTCGGCGAACACGAGGAACGGGGCGTTGCCGCCGAGCTCCATCGAGCTGCTGAGGACGCGGTCGGCCGCGTGGTGCAGGAGCGTGGTCCCGACCTCGGTGGAACCGGTGAAGGAGACCTTCCGGACCGCGTTCTGCGCCAGGAGCGTGCCCACGACGGCCCCGGAACGGCGCGCCGGCACGACGTTCACTACCCCGGGCGGTACTCCCGCCTCAGTGAGCAGGTCGGCGAGGACGAGCGCCGTGAGCGGGGTGTCGCTGGCGGGCTTGAGGACGACCGTGCACCCGGCCGCCAGTGCCGGACCGATCTTGCGGGTCGCCATCGCCGCCGGGTAGTTCCAGGGGGTGACGAGGACGGCCACCCCGATCGGCTCGTGCTGGACCACGATCCTGTAGCCGCCGGCCGGCGCCGTCTGCAGGCTCCCGGCGAGCCGGACGGCCTCCTCCGAATACCAGCGGAAGAACTCGGCCGCATACCGCACCTCTGCCCGCGCGTCAGGCAGGGCCTTCCCGTTCTCCAGCGAGATCAGGAACGCGAGCTCCTCGACGCGCTCCGTAATGAGCTCGAAGGCGCGGCGGAGGATCTCCGAGCGCACCCGCGGCGCGGTCTTGCCCCATGACGGCAGAGCCGCCGCGGCGGCGTCGACCGCGGCCACGGCGTCCGAGGTCGAGGCCGATGAGACGGTGCGGACGACCGATTCCGTGGCCGGATCGATCACATCGAATGTGGCGCCGTCAGATGACTCGCCCCACGTGCCGCCGATGAAGAGACCGGTCGGGACCGTGCGTGTGAGCAGCTCGATGTCCGCCGAGATCATTGGGGTCCCAGCTTCATCCCGGAGGAGGCGCCCTGCACCTCAAAGAGGGAAAGGAAGTCCTGATCGCGGTAGCCGCGGCCGATCGCCGCCTGGATCAGCTGCATGACGCTTGCCGCCAGCGGCATCGTCACCTCCCCGGAGCGCGCCGCGGCGAGACCGAGGTCGAAGTCCTTGCGCAGCAGCTCGGTGGTGAAGGTCGGCGTCCAGTCGAGCGAGAGCAGGTCCGGGGTGCGCTTGCGCACCCAGTCCGTAGCGAGCACGGTGTTGTTCAGGAACTCCAGGAAGGCGGCCCGGGGCACCCCCGACTTCTCGGCGAGGGTCGTCACCTCCGAGAGGGCCTGGACGATGATGCCCAGGTAGAGGTTGTGGCAGATCTTCACGAGGCGTGCCTGCTCGGCCTCGCCCGCGTACACCGAGGTCTTCCCGATGCTGTCCAGGTAGGGCTGGACCAGGTCGTATGTCTCGCGGGGCCCGGAGGCGACCAGGATCGCCTCGCCCCCGGCGACCATATGGGGGTTGCCGCTGATCGGGGCGGCGAGGAAGCCCACTCCGCGCCCCTGCACGGCGGCCCGGACCCGCTCGGATGTCTCCGGGCTGACGGTCGAGCAGTCCACGATGACCTGCGGGAGCTGCGCCGCGGCGAGCAGCCCCTGTGGGCCCGTCACGACCTCCTCGAGGTCCTTCGGGGTGGAGACCATGATGAAGACGATCTCGTTGGCCGCCAGGTCGGCGATGGTGTCGGCGACCTTCGCTCCGTGCTGGGCGAGGTCTTCGGCCTTGGACGGTGTCCGGTTCCAGGCGGTCACGGTGTGCCCGGAGTCGACGAGGCGCCGGGCCATCGCTGATCCCATCCGTCCCGTGCCGAGCCAGCCGAGCGTTCGTGCGGTGTTCATGACGACTTTGTCCTAACTGTTCAGGTTCGAAGCTGGGTTTTCGGTGTTCCGCTCACACGGGCGCGTATTCGCCCTCGGCGACGACGGTGATCGGCGCCTGGGGGGCCGGACCGGGTTCGCCGAGGACCTCCCAGGCCTGGTCGACGATCTCCTGGGTGGTCAGTCCGTACTTCCTGAAGAGGAACGGGGCGCTGCGAGAGCCTTCCGCGAACGTGTCCCGGAGCCCGACCCGGCGCAGGGGCGTGCCCGATCCGTGCTCGGCCAGGACCTCGGCCACGGCAGAGCCCAGGCCGCCGATGATCGAGTGGTTCTCCGCTGTCACGACGGCGCGCACGCCCGCGGCGGCCGCGGCGATGGTCTCGCCGTCGAGCGGCTTGACCACCGGGACGTTGACGACCTTCACGCTCACGCCCGCCTCCTCCAGCTGCGACGCCGCGGAGATCGCGGCCGAGAGCATCATGCCGTTGGCGATGAGGGCGACGTCGCCGCCCTCGAGCACGACCTGTGCGCGGGTCAGCGAGAATTCGTGGTCGTCGTCGAAGATGACCGGGATCTCCCCTCGCTTGAGGCGGAGGTAGACCGGGCCCTCGACGTCGGCGATCGCGGGCAGGGCCTCCCGGATCTCGACGGCGTCCGCCACATCGACGACGGTCATGTTCGGGATGGCGCGCATGAGCGCTACGTCCTCGATCGCCTGATGGCTGGGGCCTCCGGGGCTGGAGATGCCCGGCATGAAGCCCACGATCCGCACGGGGAGGTTGGGGTAGGCCACCGCGTTGATGATCTGGTCCAGAGGCCTGCGGGTTGCGAACACCCCGAAGGTGTGGACGAAGGGGATGTGCCCCTCTCTGGCCAGTGCTCCCGCCATCCCGATCATGTTCGCCTCGGCCATGCCGGCGTGGATGAACCTCTCCGGGAAGCGCTGTTGGAACAGGTCTATCTCGGTCTGCCGGGTGAGGTCGCCGGTGATGCACACGATCTCCGGCCTGCGCAGGGCCAGATCGACCAGAGCCTGGCCGTACGGCTTGAGGACTGTGGGGTAGGGCTGACTACGCAAGGCGCGCCTCCAGTTCCGCGATCGCCGCGCCGGCTAGTTCGGCGGGCAGCTTGATGAAGTGGCCGTCGGCGCCCTCCGGGAGAACTGACAGTCCGTGGACCGTCGACGTGCGCCCGATGACGATCGAGGGGCGCGGATCGTCGACGGCGGCGGCGATCGCCTCGTCCACGGCCTCGGCGTCGTGCCCGTCCACATCGAAGGCGGCCCAGCCGAAGCTCTCCCACTTCGCCGCGATCGGCTCGAGGGTGGTGATCGAGGAGACCGGCCCGTCCACCTGGGAGTCGTTCGCGTCCAAGAGGACATTCAGCGATCCCAGCCGGTGGTGCCCGGCGAACAGCGCCGCCTCCCATATCTGGCCCTCCTCCAGTTCGCCGTCGCTGATGACGGCGAAGACTCGCGCGTCGTCCTTGCGCCGCATCCGATTGGACAGGGCGAGCCCGACGGCGCCCGAGAGGCCCTGCCCGAGGGAGCCGCAGGTGAGGTCCACCGCCGGGGACCGCTCGGTCCCGATAGCCTCGAGCGAGGAGCCGTCCATCCCGTAGGTGGCCAGGTGTGCCTCGTCCAGCACGCCGACCTCCGGTGCCGCGGCGAACGCCGCGATGATGTAGTGACCGGGCGAGACGACCAGCTGGTCGCGGCTCGGGTCGTAATGCCCGCCGTAGAGAGCGGCGAAAAGTTCTGCCGACGAAAGCGCCTGTCCGAGATAGCCGAATCCATGCGGGGCGACCATGCGCACCGCCCTGAGCCGGATCCGATCCGCGAAACGCGCAATCCTCGTCGTTTGCGTCGTGACCACCGAGATACCTTCTTCACTGTAAGTGGCTAAGCCAATATTGATGCTAAGCCGGTGTCGTCCCTCCGTCAAGCACTAGGGGGGTGTCGACCGAACCACTGGGATCCGTCGAGAAGGAATCGAGGCGGCATGGCGGCGCAGGTGGCGCGGATACCGGTGTTCTGGGTGGTCGCCGACACAGTCGGTCCGTGGTCGCGAGGGGCGGCGCACATGAGAACTGGCCCCGGCAAAGATCGCCGGGGCCAGTATTTACGACTTCTTGGACCTCATCGCGTGCGGAGGGCCTCTTCCGCTGCGGCCGTGCCGATGGTGATCAGCATCAGCGGGTTGGTGCCGAAGCCGTGCTGGAGCGTGAGGGCATCCCGCATGATCTTCTCCGCGGGCCATTCACCCATCATGCCCCGCCCACCGAACATCTCCATCCCCAGGCGGGCCACGTGCAGCACCATCTCTCTGGCGAAGACGTTGGCTCCGTAGGCCATGGCGTGGTCCATGTCCTGTCCCACCGCATCGTAGAGCCTGGCGACGCGCAGGACATACGACTGGGCCGCCTCGATGTCCGACCTCATGCGCCCCAGATCGCGGCTGACCACTTGGTGCGTGTAGATCAGCGACCCGCCCTGTACGCGCTCGGTGGACCACTGCAGCGCTTCCTGGAACGCGGATCTAGCCACTCCGACGGACATCGCGGCCTTGACGAGGTTCGAGGCGATGTTGGCGCCGCTCGGACCGTCCCCATGGCCTCCCCGGACACCCGAGACGGCCAGATCACCCGGGATGCGGCAGTCGGTGAAATGGACGTCGCACTGGATCGAGGTGCGCTGGCCCAGTTTGTCGTCGGGCTCGCCGAACGCGATGCCTTCGGTCTCGGCCGGGACCGCGAACATCGTCGCTCCCGCGCTGGCAGGAACCGTGGGATCTGTCCGTGCAGAGACGAAATACATCCCGGCCATGCGCGCATTGGTGATCATCATCTTGGTGCCGTTCAGGATCCAGCCGTCGCCATCGGGCTCAGCTCGGAACTGGAGTCCGAGCGCGGGGTCGTCGCTGGGGACGTGGTTGTCGCTGCCGCTCCCGACCTCTGTCACCGCAGTGGCCAGGAGGTACTCCGGCTCAGAACAGACCCGCCAGACCGTCTCGCCCCGCAGCCGCTCGGGCAGCCTACGCACGAGCTGGGAGAAACACCAGTTGTGCTTGAACAAGTAGGCAACGCTCAGATCGCCCGCGGCAAGTTCCTCCGCGACCATGGCCAGCGTCGCGACGTCGGCATCGCCGCCGCCGAATCAGCCCCAGTTCACATCCCCGCCTCACAACGTCCCAGGGAAAGTCCTCCGGTTGCCGGACGGCATCGAGACGACTGCGGGCAGGGACGACCGTCGTCGAGACATAGTCCCTGACCTGATGACGCAGATCCAGCTGCTGCGTCACACCATCATCACTGAGTACTTTCCACGTCCTCTCGCTTTCTGCTGCCAGGGCTCGCGGCCGCCGCGGGCGAGCCGCCGAAGTACATTCGCGCCATGTCGGGGTTGTTCAGCACTGCCTCCGCGGTCGCGGCCATCACGACCCTTCCTCGGTCCATCACGATCCCGTGCGTTGCGATCCTCAGACCAAACTTCACCTGCTGCTCGACCAGGAGCACCGTCGCCCCCGAGTCACGCACGGCGTGGATGCTCTCGCTGAGCATCGTCAGGTTCTTCGGGTCCAGCCCCAGGGTCGGCTCATCGAGGAGGACTAGTCGGGGGCGGAGCATCAGCGCCCGGGCGAACTCGACCTGTCGACGCTGACCGCCGGAGAGATTCCCGGCGCGTTCGCTGCACCTCTCTCCCACCATCGGGAACAGTCCCTCGACTTCAGCCAGCCGTTGTCGCACGAGGCGGGAGTTGCGTCGAATGACCCAGGCACCCATGAGGACGTTCTCACGGACGGTCAGGTTTGCGAACAGGCCGTTCGCCTGGGGGACCTGACTGACCCCGGCCGCCACGATTGCCGCAGGGTCCTGACCGTGGATCGGCTCGCCCTCCAGGAGGATTTGACCCGCCCGGGGGCGGAGCAAACCGCTGATCGCACTGAGGACAGTCGACTTGCCTGCTCCGTTCGGGCCGACGATGCAGCCGATCGCTCCGGCGTCCAAGGAAAAGTCGACGCCCTGGAGCACGTCTCCGGCTCCGTATCCGGCGGTGATCCCAGCTACCTTCAGCATCAGTTCACAACCCCTCGGGCAAGCGGCCGCTCGTAGTCGTGGCCGAGGTAGGCATCCAAAACGGCCGGGTCGTCCTGGACCTGGGCCGGTGTGCCGTCCGCGATGACCGATCCGTTCGCCAGCACGACCACGTGGTCGCATCTCGCAAGGATGAACGGCATGTTGTGCTCGACCACGAGGAACGACATTCCGCGCCTGTTCAGTTCTCCGATCATGTCGCCGAGATGATTTATCAGGCTCGGGTTGATGCCGGCGCACGGCTCGTCCAGCAGGACCAGTTCGGGGTCCAGCATCAGAATCTGGGCGAACTCGACCAATTTGCGCTGGCCGTACGAGAGGGCGCCGGCGTTTGTCCCCGCGTACCGTTCCAGGCCCACGAACTCGAGCAGCTCTCGAGCACGCTCCACCTCTCCCCCACGGCCGGCGCTCGAATACATCGACGTCAACGTCGTCTCCCGGAGCGGCGCGAGCAGATTGTCCTGGACGGTCAGGCTGGGGAACACCCGGGTGATCTGGAAGGTCCGGGCCAATCCGGCGTGCGAGCGTTGCCAGGGCTGCTTGTGGGTCACGTTCGTCGACTTGAAATGGACGGCACCCGCATCCAAGGACATCGACCCGTCGACAATGTTGAACAGAGTCGTCTTGCCCGACCCGTTCGGGCCGATCAGACCCGTCACGCTGCCGCTTGGGACGCTGAACGAACAGCCGCCCAGGACCTCGAGTCCCCCGAAGCGCTTGGACACCTCACGCACTTCGAGAATCGGGGGCGGGGTTGCGCCGTGCTCTCGCCCGTGATCTCGGGACATGAAGGATGGGACTCTTCCCGGCGGCGAGACAACGGTTCCCACCTCGGCGGATCGTCCCCGCCTGCGCCACCACGTTGAGATCGACGGGATCACACCGCGCGGAAGGACCAGCACAACGACAACGAGCAGTCCGCCGAAGATGAACAGACGGACGTTCCCCCCGCCGAGCTGGTTGTTGGCGACTTCGTTGACGGTCTCGACCACGAAGGCGCCCAGCACCGGACCCCACAGCGTTCCGGGCCCCCCGAGCAGCATGGCGACCACGAACTGGACACTGACCAGAAGGCCGAATGCGGCGACGGGCTCGACCGATGCGACGTAATAGCCGTACGCCGCTCCTGCCATGCCGACGAAGAATGCGCTGATCGCGAATCCGAGAACCTTGTAGATCCGCGTGTTCACGCCGATGGTCTCGGCCTTCGTCTCGTCGTCGCGGATCGCCATGAGACCCATGCCGAATCGCGTGCGCCCCACGAACCACGACGTGAGGATCGTCAGCGCGAGGATCGCAACCAAGAGGAAATGGAACGGCCAGTTCTGAATTCCCTCGTCCCATGCCGGCAGCGGAAAGTACATCCCTCCGTCACCGTTGGTCAGCCCCGTCCAGTTCTGCGCGATGAGCAGCAGAAGGAAATTGATCGACACCGTGATGATGGCGAACGACGCGCCTCTGGCCCGCATGGCGACCACCCCGAGCACGACGGCGACCGCCGCGGCGGCCAGGCCGGCCACCGGCACCCACAGGAACGGGGTCGCCTGAGTCTGTTTGACCAGGATCGCAGCTGTGTAGGCGCCGATGCCAAGGAATGCCCCGTGGCCGAGCGACATGTATCCGGAGTACCCGGCAATCATATTCAGGCCCGACGCGCCGATCGCAGTGACGAGCGCGAGGATGACCAGGTTCTGGTAGTAGAGGTCAGCGGAGAATATCGGGAACAGAGCCAGAACGGCGATCAGGAGTCCCAGCGAGACGCGGACGGCCCGACGGGACAAGGAAGATGCCGCCAATCTCCGCAGAGCGGTGAACGATTCGGTGTTCATACCATCACCGCATCGGAGCGCAGGGTCTTTCCGAACAGGCCCTGTGGCCTCAGAAGCAGGACGACGAAGATGACCAGGAAGGGCATCGCGGTCGCCCAGGCCGGGGACAGATACGCGCTTGTCAGCGTTTCGGCGGCGCCGACCAGCAGGGACGCGACCAAGGCGCCGGGAATGCTGCCTAGCCCGCCCAGCACGACGACGGCGAGCAGGCGGGCAATCCACTGGTAGTGCGAGGCCGGCAGGAACGGATAGAGAACGCTGACGATCGAACCTCCGACGCCCGCACTCGCGGCCCCGATGCCGAAGGCCAAGGCGGAGACGCTCACGACATTCACTCCGACAAGGCGTGCGCCCGAGGCGTTCAGCGCACAGGCGCGGATCGCCCGGCCTTGCCACGATCGGCTGAGGTAGATGTAGAGCGCTGCCAGGACCGCAACTGCCAGGACACTCGCGTAGACGTAGACGCGCGGCAGCAACAGGCCCTCGAACTCGAACGACTGGGTCGCATAGTCCGGCAGCACCGAATGGGTGGTGTTGCTCCAGATCATGCCCATCGCGCTCTCCAGGACCAGGGCCAGGCCAAGGGTCAGAAGGATCGAGGTTGCCAGCGGCGCCTCGGCTACCCGGCGTACCAGCGCGAAGTACAGGGCGTACCCGACGGCGAACATGACGGGGCCGACGATCACGGTGGCCAGCAGCGGGTCCAGGTGCAGGCTGTTCCACAGCGTCCAGGTCAGGAACGCAGAAACCATGATGAGGGCACCCTGGGCAAGGTTGATCACGCGCATGATGCCGAAGACCAGGGTCATGCCGGACGCAAGCAGGGCGTAGACGCCGCCCAGCAGGACGCCCAGGAGCAGGTTCTCAAGGAGGGCAGTCACCGCTTCACCGCCAGTTCTGCAGGATCGTTGTGGTCGTCGCTGCGATCTCGGGCCGGACGATTTGGATCGCGTTGTTCTGCCACTGCCCCAGCAGCTCCTCGCCCTTCGGCGAGCCGTCGCCGTTCCATGCCAGGTCCCCGATGATGGTGGTGACTTGGTTTGTCCGCAGCCAGTCTGCCAGCTTGGACTGGTCCGACAGGCCCGGCGCCCCGACCGCGGTGACTGCGGCTTGCAGCACCTGCCCTGCGACGTATGCATCGGCGGCGTCCTCGTGGGGGAGGTCGGCTCCATAGAGCCCGCGGTAGGCATCCATGAAGTCCGTGTTCCCCGGCGTCTTCGAGTATGCCGACCAAGTGGTCGAGAAGAAGATCCCGTTCGTGTTGGCAGACCCTACGGCCTGCGAATACGCTGACCCGCTGTCCGCACCGGCAGTCTGGTAGAAATACTTCGGGGAGGCTCCTGCCTTGACCAAAGACCGGTTGAGACCGACGCCGTCGTCGAAGCTGGCACCCTGCGCGACCAGTTCGGCGCCCGAGTCCTTGATCTGGGTCGCAATCTGATCGAAGTTCTGCGTGTCCTCCGAGTAAGTTCCCTGATACACAGTCTTGATTCCGGCAGCCTCCAACCGGCTGCGCATCTGATCCATCGTCGGAATCTGGAACGAGTCATCGAGCGTGGGGTATGCGGCGGTCTTCGGACGCTGCGATGGCGGAAGGCTCAGGATGTAGTTCACGAACACGTCGGCAATGCCGATGGCCGTGGCCTGCTGGGTCATGAAGAGATTCTTGAAGCCCCTCTGGAACAGCTTGGGGTCCCCACCGGTAGGAGTGACGAACAATTTGTGCGACGTCTCGGCGATGGCGGACGTCGGCCCCACGAGCGGAGAAGAAAAGGTCCCCAGGAGCAGATCGACCTTGTCGCTCGATAGCAGCGAGTGGTAGTCGGCAACCGCGGTGTTCTGGTCGCTCGCGTCATCACGAATGATCAACTGCACGTGTCGGTTGAGCAGTCCGCCGTGGGCGTTCACCACCGACGCCCACGTTTCATAGCCCTTCTTTGCCGCTTGTCCGAACTCGGCGAACGTCCCGGTCAGCGGCAGCGAAGCGCCGATCTTGAGATCACCGCTGTCCGCGGCGGCCGGCGAGCCGTTGCCCCCGGCCGCCGTGATCGCGCCGCAGGCGGTCGAAAGCATCAGCAATGCTGCGCTGGCTCCGGCGGAGACGGCACGGCGAATCGAAAAACTTTGCACAGGTGTACCCACTCTCTAAAGTCGGACGACGATGTCCGGCGAGGCCGGCGGTGAGTGAAGCAGACTTCCCGGCAAGCCACAGTGGCTAAGCCAATATGGATGGTAGGGCGGCGACGTTGTTGCGTCAAGCACGGGCTCTGCCGGGATCAGGGCCGGTCCTGACCGGGCCGAGCCTGGAGAGCAGTGACAACGCGAGCGGGATGGGGGAAGGGCTCGGAGGGTCGGCGAAAGCGCACGGGGGTGCGGGCGGGGAGAGAGGGTGCGCGTCAGCGCCCGGCCCAGTGCAGGGCAGGGCGCGGGTCAGTGCGAACCGGCTCCTGCACGTGACGGGAGGGTCTCGGCCGTGCCGTGGCTGGCAGCGAGGTGGCGCGCCATGGCCTCATGGTGGCTGAGGATCGCCGCGCGCGCGGCATCGGGATCACGGTCCCGGACCGACTGCAGGATGGGCTCATGCAGGGCGAGCATCGCGTCGCTTTCCGACGGCTGGAGCCAGCTGGGAACGGTCCCGGTGTCGATCCAGGCCCGGTATTCGTAGTCGATGAGCGCCACATGCACACTCTCGTAGATCGACGCCAGGTAGGGGTTGCGGGAGCCGCGGACCAGAGTGGCGTGGAACAGCGTGTCGGCGCTCATCCACGCCGCCACGTCCCCGGAATCCAGGCGCAGCCTGTCGAGAGCGCGCTGGCTGGACTCCAGGAGCTCGTCGGTGCGGTGCTCGATCGCCTGCAACACTCCGATCGTCTCGAGCCACAGGCGCAGGTCACTCAGCTGCCCGATCGACTCCTGGTTGAGGTTGAGCATAAGGTTCACGGAAGACGCAAGGCTCCCCTCCGGCTGCCGGGTGACGTACATCCCCGACCCCCTGCGCGACTCGACCAGCCCCCTCACGACCAGGATCCTGACTGCTTGGCTGACGATCGGGCGGCTGATCGAGAGGATCACGGCCAGGTCGCGCTCCGAGGGCAGGCGAGCCCCCGCTTCGAGGCCTTCGGCGATGATGAACTCCTGGATCCGGTCGGCGATGTCCTCGGCGGCGCCCGGGCTCGTCGTCGTGCGCCCGCTGACTGAACCCGCCAACGAGCGCCAGCGATCTCCAACTGGCGGCTTGGACCTCGGCACCGGCGCCTCCCCTGATCAGATCAACGACAATCTACCCGCCGAACCCGGCACAAACCGAAACTGGCAATGCCAATTTTAGCATCTCCCTTGACGCCCCCGTCGGCATGGTGGTCTAGTTTTTGATAGTGGCTTTGCCACTCTAGCGGAGTAGCCGCCTGTCAGTTAGGACCTCTAAGGAGTGCGCAATGAGGCGCCTTTCATTCAAACCCGCCGCGAACAACCCGTCCGTGACCAGTCGCCCTGCGGACCAGAGCCAGCGCAGGAAGACGCGGAAGACCGCCGCCATGGGGATCGTCGCGGCGATCGCTCTGACACTATCGGCATGTTCGACTGGCTCGAGTGCCGCCGATCCCAGCGCCACCTCGGCCAAGGCCGCGAACATCGCCTACTTCGCCTTCGCGGTCAGCGGCAACTCCTTCGCCACAGCACAGGCGGACTCCGTCAAGGCAGAGGCGAAGGCCGACGGCGCGACCCTGGCAGTCTTCGACGCCGCCGGGAACGCCCAGAAGCAGTACTCCCAGATCCAAGACGCCCTGGCCAGCGGCAAGTACAACGGATTCCTCATCGACGCAGTGGACGGCGCCGGACTGGTCTCCGTGGTGAAGCAGGCACTGACCCAAGGAATCAAAGTCGTCGGAGTCAACTCCGCCCTGGGGCCCGACCTCGCTTCCGCCGACCCCCAGGTGCCGGGGATGTCCGGCAGCATCGTCCAGCCCGCGGTGGCACGAGGCATCACCGGAGGAAAGCTCGTCGTGGAGGCGTGCGCCGCCGCCAAGAAGAACCCATGCCAGGTAGCGTACGTCTTCAACTACAAGGGGACCGGGGTGGACACTGGAACCCGCCAAGGCTTCGACCAGGTCATCGACAAGGAGCCGACCATCAAGGTGGTCGCCGAAGGCCAGGCAATGTACAGCGCAGCAGGCGGCCTCTCCGCCACCCAGACCATCCTGCAGCAGGCTCCCGGCGTCAACGTGGTCTTCGGCGCCGACCAAGGAATGCAGGGGGCCACGCAGGCCCTTCAGTCGGCCAAGAACAACAACGTGCTCGTCGTCGGAATGGGCGGCAGCCAGGCTGGCCTCGCCCGGGTCAAGTCCGGAGAATGGTTCGGCGACGTGCCGGTCCTGCCCAGCACCCAAGGCAAACTCGGCACAGAGGCAATCGTCAATGCCGTGCGGAGCGGAAAATCCGTCGGAGGAGTCAACCCGGCAGCCGACCTGCCAGACGCCGGCCTCGCAACGACTGGCAACATCGACCAGTTCACGGGCCAATGGGCCGGCTGAGGAAAGCTCAGAAGGGGGCCGAGTCTCTACCAGCAGAAGGAGAACTCCGCGCGCCAGGCACCGAAACGTCGCCGAGCCCATGGCAGCCCCGGACTGGAGACACCGTGGAACTGCGCCAGCGCGGAGCGATCTTCCGCATCGGGAAGGTGGAAGTGGTCATGCCGGACGGTTCCGGCTTCTGGCTCGCGGCCGACGGAGCAGATCCGAGACTCTATGTGCCGGCCGGGGGCGAACCCGAGATCTGGATCCGCGGCTCATAGGACGTCGGCGGGACCCGCTCGAGGTATCTCGGGTCGACCGACCGAGTTCGGCCTGAACCCGGCCTGCTGGACGACATGCAGCTCATGTTGCACTGGGTGCACCCCATTGCGACGAGGCAGTTCAACCAACGCATGCGGTGCACTAGGGTCCAAATTCCGGCGTCTGCTACACGTGTGGCGTAAAGTTCAGGCACAATGCAACGCAGGCCGGACGGTGGCCTACGTCAGGGTCTGCCGCCTCTCGGTGTCCCGGTCAGGGTTCGATCCTCTTTTCCGCAACGCTGTAGGGGTGCGGGACTGTGCTCGTTCCGTTCTCGTACCTACTTGGCTTCGACCCCGGAGAGCAGCGACTCGAGCACTGGGACGAGTGCCGGCAAGTCCTGGGTGATGATCTCCCATACCTTCTGCTGGTCCACCTGCGCATAGGCGTGCACCAGGATGTTGCGGGTTGCGATGATCGCGTGGACGTTCGGGATCCGCTCGGCGGTCTCCGAGTCCGCGACGCGCAGTTTCTTCAGCGCCTCGCCAATGATCTCGAGTTGGCGCTCGACGGCGGACT
Source organism: Sinomonas sp. G460-2 (assembly GCF_047759905.1). Lineage (NCBI taxonomy): Bacteria > Bacillati > Actinomycetota > Actinomycetes > Micrococcales > Micrococcaceae > Sinomonas > Sinomonas sp. G460-2. The sequence continues at coordinate 51,080 of NZ_JBKZWT010000004.1, forward strand.
GCAGAACCAGCGCCAGTAGGGGACCCCCGCTGAGCAGGCAGTCCGGGGGCGCACGCTCCCCCGATGCTCATTGGGACTGGTCTCTCTACTTGGTCGAGGAGACGATCTGGCCCGAGGGCGACCGCGTCAGCCGCACCAGATGTCTCCGGCGGAGAGGCGCGCGATCCGCTCCAGAGCAGTCTCTTCGCTCATCCCTGCCTTCACCAATGCGCGAAGCATCCGATCCTGGTGCCTCCCGGGTTGCGGGTCCTCTTGGTACCTGACCAGCCCGAGCCCACCGCGTGCGGTGGGCTCGGGATTCGACGATGATCTCCATTGATTCATCCTCGCTCCCCGTGTGAACGGCACGATATCCCTGCTGGCGCGGACGGATACCAGCTCCGATTGGAGGAGACCCGGTCCCGGCCGAGACTCTTGGTGGGGTCGGCCAGGACGCGAGCGGAGAGCATCAGGTGCCGCCGCATTGCGTGATGGCCGTCACATGAACCTAGCATCCGGTCTGCCGCCTGCCCAGCGCGGGGCGTTCGCCCAGCGCGAAGCCTTTCTGGCAGAAGGGATCAGTCCCCCGCCGGCTGGGCCGAAGCCCGTCTCAGCTCACGCCAATTCCGGTGCGGAGCACCGCCTTGCGGAGGTCGCGGTCCCATGCGGGGAAGCCCTCGCCCCCGGACCGTGCAGGCCGGCCCCTTTCGGTATCGAGGACGGCGGCCCAGCAACAGTCGCCGTCGGCCCGCCCGCTTACGATCAGCCAAAGTGGGTGGTTTCCGAGGCCGCCCTGACCGCGAACAAAGGGAGCCCAATGGCCCAGCTCGACCCGAAAGATCCCGCCTTCGACTGCCGGCTGACCCTGCACGGCGTCCCCGAGGCCCAGACCGACCCCGCCTTCTACCCGCACGAACGGCCTGTCGACGATACCACCTCGGTTTTCGGAGACGACGCGTACGACGAAGGTCAGACCGTGACCGTCGGCAGCGCCGATGTCTTCGTCCTTCCCGACGTCCACGGCATCGACCTGCTCTACACGCTGGACGCCCACAGCCAGCAGCTCATGAGCGTCGCCGAGGGGCTCGTCTGGAGCCGGCCGGATCTCCCCGAGGAGCTCTTCGCCCGGCCCCCGCAGCGACATCCTGTGGGTCGAATGGGTCGAAGTCGTGCCCACGTACCGCGGACGCCGGATCGGGCACAAGATCGTCAGCGGCATCCGGCTTCCAGCACGCCCACGGCGACTTCTACTTCCGCCTCCTCCGCCACCAATCCACGGCCGGTCTGACGGGAATCGAACTCTTCTAGCACCCGGTCCAAACCGACCGAGTGCCGACAGAACCTCCCGATCGTCCGGCAGATGCTCCGCGGGTCGCGCTTCAGTTCTGGATGTACATGTCCAATGGGGTGTAGCGTTTCGTGGTGCGCACCCGTTTGCCTCCCGGCCGGGAGAGCCTCTCCATGGTCGGGAGCGGGCGTCACGGAGGGGCCCGTTCGGCGCTGGGGGCCGGGCGGGCGCCCTCCGGATCATGGAAGGGCCGCCTTCTCGGCGGTGTTGCGCTGCGTCGCGTCTGGCGTGTTCAACCATCGGCTCCCAGGTCGACAAGCAGATCGATCTCCGCGTCGGCGAAGTCCGGGCACAGCTCCCCTGGCGGGGAAACGTTCGGCATGCCGCGAGCCCGGGCCGCCTCCAAGGCGTGCCCCTTGGGGGATGCGGGCTCGCCGCTGGGGGTTGGGCCTCGCTACTGGCCCAGACGAGCCCGCCCCATCCGGTGATGATTCCTGAGTTCGCTAGCAGACGCATGGGCCCTAAGACCCGTGCGTCCATCCCGGCTTTCTGGTAAGTCCCACCCCGAGTCCAGCGCCAGAGGACGATGCACGGTGGCCGTGAACCCACAGCTCTGCCCTATCGCGCCGGCCATGACGTCATCCTCCCTCGCCGCTGCGAGCACCGACCGTGAAGATGCCGTCCCCACAGTGCTGCGCAGACCGGGGCAGCGATCGGTGCGGCCGATCACGTCGGAGGAGCTCCAGCCGCGCTCGATGACCGGCTGAGCACGCCAGAGTCACCGCACAGAATGATCCCGATGAGGCCGGTTACTGCTGGAGCTGCTGCGGCTCCGGGGCGTCCTTCCAGTGGATGACCGGCTTGTCGGTGTCGGCCCCTCGCAGCTGAGCCCACTCGAACTCCGCTTTCGGATTGTCCATCAGGTACTCCGCGATCTTCCGGGTGCCCAGGCGCGACCCTTCCAGGGCATCCTTGGCCTTCCAGCGACCCAGGAACACAGGCTGATCCTCGTGGAGGACCTTCAGGAACAGGTTGTACGCCTTCAGAGGCTCTTCGGTCATGCCTTTCCCCTTCGCCGATTCCGAACTGGCAGGAGCGACGCTACAGGCGGGATCACGGAGGTCGTCGGAGGGCGAGCCCGCGTGTTTCCACGCCTCTTGCACCTCGAGGTCGACGATGACGAATCGCATCTGATGCGTTCCCGTCATTGTTGTTGGCTGTCCGTCTGGAAGGGGTTCTCCCGCGGAATCTCGGGCATCTGCGGCCGGTGCGCCGCTCGTTGTGTGTGAGGCCGTCGGGCCGGGTTCTCGATGCGTTGGCCCGTGACCTGGGCTTTGTCCACGTGATCGCATCTGATGCGTTCCCGTCATTGTTGTTGGCTGTCCGTCTGGAAGGGGTTCTCCCGCGGAATCTCGGGCATCTGCGGCCGGTGCGCCGCTCGTTGTGTGTGAGGCCGTCGGGCCGGGTTCTCGATGCGTTGGCCCGTGACCTGGGCTTTGTCCACGTGATCGCATCTGTTGCGATATTCTCGCATCAGGTTCGGCGGGAGACGCGAAGCTGCTGGCCGTGGCCAGGCGCTGGCCCGAGGGGCCGATCTGCTCGGGCTGCTTCGCGAACGCGATGGAGGTCTTCGGCGTCTGCGACGGCTGCGGGACCTACCGGCTCCTGCCCGGCATCGGCCCCGAGGGGCAGCGCTGGTGCACCGACTGCGGCGCCGGGCTGGGCGATTTCGCCTGCACCCGCTGCGGCCGCGAGGGATGGCGCGAACGCGCAGGGATCTGCGGGTGGTGCGTCCTGAAGGACCACGTCGAGGAACTCCTCGACGACGGCAGCGGCCGCGTCCGCGCCGAGCTCGCGCCCCTGGCCGCGCTCATCGTCGGGATGCGCCGCCCGCGCTCCGGTATCCGCTGGCTGAGCCGCCCGGAACCGCGGGGCATCCTCCGCGCGATCGCCCGCGGCCAGGTCCCGCTCACCCACGACGGCATCCACACTCTGCCGCCGCTGAAATCGAGCCTCTACATCCGCGACCTCATGGTCACCGCCGGCATCCTCCCGCCCGTGGACAAGTTCCTGTTCCTGTTCGAACGATGGTGGCCCCTCTGGCTCGCCGCGATCCCGGACCCCGAGCACCGCAAGACGCTGCGCATGTTCATCATCTGGCACTGCCTGCGCGCCTTCCGCGCGAAGGCCCAGGCCCGCGGCGAGCTCGGCTACGCGGCCCCACAGCTCGCCAGGAGGCAGCTGCGCATCGCCGCAGGGTTCCTGGACGGCCTCGCCGTCCGCGGCCGGACCCTGGCCGAAGCCACCCAGGCCGACCTCGACCGCGCCTTCGCCGAAGCCGGCGGCACGCTGCGCGACGCCCTGCGGCCTTTCCTGCGCTGGGCGATGAGCACCCGCCGCATGCCCCGGCTCGACATCCCGCCTGGCGTCAACCGCCCGGCCACGCTCATCACCCAGCAGCGGCGCATCGAGCTGATCCGCCGCATCCACCACGGCCACGGCACGGCATGGAGACCACCGACCGGGTCCTGGCCCTGTTCGTCCTGCTCTACGCCCAGCCCCTGACCCGCATCCAGCAGCTCACCGTCGACGACATCACCACCGGCGAAGACGCGCAGCTCCTCGTCCGCCTCGGCGACCCGCTCACCCCGATCCCGGCGCCGTTCGACCGGATCATCCGCGCGCACGTCACCGCCCGCAGGAACCAGATGACCGCCGCGAACCAGACCAGCCGATGGCTGTTCCCCGGACGCGCTTCCGGACAGCCCATGCACACCACGTCCCTGCGGCTCCGGCTCCGCAACCTCGGCATCCCGAACCTGACCAACCGCAGCCGAGCGATCCGGGAACTGCTCCGCCAAGCGCCTCCGAGCATCGTCGCAGGGATGCTCGGCTACAGCGCCAGCGGCACCGAGAAGATCGCGACCGAATACGGCACCACCTGGCAGCACTACGCCGCCCCAGCACGGGAATCCCGGCGCCCACCGCGGCTCGCCGACTGAGGAACTCGTCACTCCAGTTCACGTCAGGGCGCCAGTAGACCCCGCCTGCGGCGGGGGGCTGTCCCCCACCTCCTTGCTGAGAGAAGGAGGCGGGCGGGGTGACGGTCTCGATGCGTGTGATGTCAGCAGGCGATGGGTACAGGTACCTGCTGCGGACGGTCGCGGCCGCGGACGGTGACCGCTCGCTGTCGACGCCGCTGACACGGTACTACAGCGCCGAGGGGACCTCGCCCGGCCGGTGGATGGGCTCCAGCCTGAGCGGGCTCGGCGGCGGTGGGATCAGCGCGGGCGACGCGGTCTCGGAGGCCCAGCTCCAGCTCTTGGTCGGGATGGGCCGCGACCCCGTCACCGGCGACCCGCTCGGCCTGGCGTACCCGGCCTACAAGACGCTCGCCGAGCGGATCGCCGAGCGGACGGCAGCTCTCGACCCGGCCCTCGGGCCCGCGGCGCGGGCCGAAGCGGTCGCCGCGATCGAGGCCGAGGAGGCCGCGCGGGGGACGCGGCGGGCGGTTGCGGGGTTCGACTTCACGTTCTCGATCCCGAAGTCCGCGTCGGTGCTGTGGGCGGTCGCCGATCCGGGCACGCAGGAGTTGATCGCGGACGCGCACCATGCGGCGGTGGCGGAGGTGGTGGCGTTCATGGAGCGGGAGGTTGCGGCCACCCGCACGGGCGCAACCGGCCGCGGCGGCGCGGTTGCGCAGGTCGACGTGACCGGCCTGATCGCGACCGCGTTCGACCACTACGACTCCCGGGCCGGCGATCCACACCTTCACACGCACGTCGTGATTTCGAACAAGGTCAAGACGGTGCTCGACGGCAAGTGGCGGTCGCTCGACGGGCGGCCGATGCACGCCGCCGTGGTCGCCCTGTCCGAGCTGCACGAGGCGGTGTTCGCCGACCAACTCACCCGCACCCTCGGCGTGCAGTGGGAGGCGCGCGACAGGGGCCGAGACCGCAACCCCGCCTGGGCGATCGCCACAGTACCGGAGGAACTGGTGGCCGAGTTCTCCACCCGCGCCCGGCACATCGACGCCGAAACCGACCACCTCATCTCCGCCTACGTCACCGAGCACGGCCACCGGCCGTCACCGGCGACGATCATGAAGCTCCGCGCCCAGGCCACCCTCTCCACCCGCCCCGAGAAGCAGGTGCGGTCGCTTTCGGACCTGACCGCCGAATGGCGGGAGCGCGCCGGCCGGGTCATCGGGGAAGATGCGACTGCGTGGGCGCGCGCGGTCACCGCGAACGCGGCGCCCCTGCTGCTGCGTGCCGACGAGGTTCCGCTGGAGGAGATCGCCTCGCTCGGGCAGAGCGTGGTCGCGGCGGTCGGTGAGAAGCGCTCGACCTGGCGGCACTGGAACCTGTGCGCGGAGGCCGCCCGGCAGACGACGGGCTACCGGTTCGCCACGACCGAAGACCGGGAAGCCGTCGTCGGACTCGTCGTGGACGCCGCCGAAGCCGCGTCGCTCAGGCTGACCCCGCCGGAGCTCGCCGCAAGCCCCGCCGCGTTCCGCCGCCCGGACGGGACGAGCGTGTTCCGTCCGAAGCACTCCACAGTGTTCTCCTCCGAGACCCTGCTGGCGGCCGAAGACCGCCTCCTCGAGCGCGCCCGGACAACCGCCAGCCCCACCGTATCTGTGGCGACGATCGAGAGGATCGCGAGCCGGCCCGACCGGGAGGGCCGGATCCTCGGAGAGAACCAGGTGGCGGCCCTGGCAAAGGTTGCCGGCTCCCGTCGCCAGGTCGACCTGCTCGTCGGCCCGGCCGGGGCAGGGAAGACCACGGCCATGAACGCACTGCGCCGAGCCTGGGAGACCGAGCACGGCAAAGGCTCAGTCGTCGGCCTCGCCCCCTCCGCCGCGGCGGCGCAAGTCCTCGCCGAGGACCTCGGCATCCCGGCGGAGAACACCGCCAAATGGTGGGACACCCACGAGCGCACCGGCCGGTCCTTCAGCCGGGGCCAGCTCGTCATCCTCGACGAAGCCAGCCTCGCCGGCACCCTCTCCCTCGACCGCATCACCGGCCTCGCCGCCGCGGCCGGGGCGAAGGTGCTCCTGGTGGGCGACCACGCCCAGCTCCAGTCCGTCGACGCAGGAGGGGCGTTCGCGATGCTCGTGAAGGACCGGGACGATGCGGCCGAGCTCGTCGACATCCACCGCTTCACCCACGCCTGGGAGAAGGCCGCCACCCTCGAGCTGCGGCGCGGGCGCACCGAGGTGATCGACACCTACATCGAGCACGGCCGTGTCCGCGACGGGGACACGGAGGCGATGACCGACGCCGCCTACCGAGCATGGCGAGCCGACGGGCTCGCCGGGAGGGCGACGGTGCTGGTGGCCGACTCCACCGAGACCGTCACCGCCCTGAACGTCCGGGCTCGCACCGAGCTGATCCTCGACGGCACCGTGCACGGGCCGCGCGAGGTGGAGCTGCACGACGGCACCCGCGCCGCGGCCGGAGATTCGGTGATCACCCGCCGCAACGACCGCCGCCTCCGCGCCGGCCGCGGATGGGTGCGCAACGGCGACCGCTGGACCGTCACCGGGATGCACGACGACGGCTCGCTCACCCTCCGCCGCGCAGGCAACAGGCCGGGCGCCTCCGTCGTGCTGCCGGCCGCCTACGCGGTCGAGCACCTCGACCTGGGCTACGCGGTCACCTCCTACCGGGCGCAGGGCACCACCACCGACACCGCCCACGTCCTGGTCGATGCGTCGATGACGACGGAGAACCTGTACGTCGCCATGACCCGCGGACGCGAGAGCAACACGGCCTACGTCGCCACCGAGAGGCCAGATGCCGCCCACGAGGGCCCGCACCCCGGCGACAGCGCCGAGGCCACCGCACGGGACGTCCTGTACGGGGTGCTCCAGCACGTCGCCGCCGAGCCCTCCGCCCACGAGGCCATGGCCCAAGAGCAGGAGGCCTGGGGGTCGATCGCCCAGCTCGCCTCCGAGTACGAGACTCTCGCCGCAGCCGCCCAGCACGACCGCTGGGCCGCGCTGATCCGCTCATCCGGCCTTGCTCGAGAGCGGGCCGACGATGCCGTCAGCTCCGACGCGTTCGGACCCCTCACGGCCGAACTCCGGCGCGCCGAGGCCAACCACCACGACGTCGAGGCACTGCTGCCGCGCCTCGTCCATGCTCGGGGGTTCGAAGGCGCCGACGACATCGCGGCCGTCCTCCGCCACCGCGTCGCCCTGGCGACGGCACGGACCGCGGGGTCTGGCCGCACGCGGAAGGCGCCGCGGCTGATCGCCGGACTCATCCCTCAGGCCGGTGGTCCGATGGACGAGGAGATGCGCCGCGCCCTCGACGAGC
>NZ_JBKZWT010000040.1:0-20925 GCF_047759905.1 Sinomonas sp. G460-2
CACGGCGTAGCCCCGCCCACCCGTCACCACGAGCCCGTCGCCTCCCGAGCTCATCGCGCCTGCGATCATCGGCACACCTCATCGGCCCGAGGCGGTGCCGAACTGGCGGGAGAAGGCAGGGGAAGCAACGGGCTCCTCGTCTCCTGGGGGATGAGCGGGCCCCGCGGCGCGTACGGAAGCAGCGGGCCGCGGGCCTGTGTGATGGGGAGCCTCGTTGCCGGCACGGTGGTCGCGGCGTCCGAGGCCGAGCTTGCCGCGACGGCCTGCACGGCCACGCACTCCTGCGTCTCGCGCTCGAGAGATGCCGCCAGAACCCCGAGCCCCACGATCCCTGCTGTCACGGCCGCAAGTTCGGCGACGACGAACGCCACCCGCGCCCGGTACGAGTCGCCCGCGCTGCCCGACCACTCCGCGTGGCCTCCCCTCTCACTCAGACGCTCTCCCCGGCGGGCCTCCTCCTCGGCCCGTCGGAGATGCTCTCCCGCAGACCTCAGCACCGCCTCATCGTGCTTGCACGCCCGGTCCGACCCCACGCCCGAACGCCCACCCAACCTTCGATCCACCGCTCCCCCTCCGCGCTCGCCCAGCAACTTCAGGGATCCCCGCCCCCTTCGGGCGCGTCCCCCGCGCTTTCCGCCGACGCTACGCGGGCCGACGGCGCAACGGCGCCTCGTCGTCGTCGTATGTGGACGGCGCGCCAAAGTTCGAAACTGTGGAGGTCAATCGCCCGGTCGCGGGCCCATCGACGCCCTGCCTCAGATGCGGAACGCAACCTCCCATCTGGAAGAATGGAGGCCATGGCTGACTCCCCCGCACGCACGCCCTCCGGAAGGCTGTCCCTCGCGACCTCTGACGAGCCGATCGCCCTCGGCCCGCTCGACGGCCGCTACCGCCCCGCGGTGGCCCCGCTCGTGGACTACCTCTCCGAGGCCGCGCTGAACCGGGACCGCGTCGCGGTCGAGGTCGAATGGTTCATCCACCTCGCCAGAAACTCCGTCCTCCCGGGCACGCACCCGCTCACGGCGGAGCAGGAGGAGGGCCTGCGCCGGATCGTCACGGAGTTCGACGCGGTCTCCGTCCGCGAGCTCGCCGAGATCGAGGCCGTCACCGTTCACGACGTCAAGGCCGTCGAATACTTCATCGGGCGCCGCCTCGAAAACCTCGAGCTCGGTGAGTTCACCGCGCTCGTGCACTTCGGCTGCACGTCGGAGGACATCAACAACCTCTCCTACGCACTCGGTGTCAAGGGCGCCGTCGAGCACGTCTGGCTGCCGGCTGCCCGCGCTCTCGTCGAGCAGATCGCCCAGATGGCCCGCGAGAACCGAGACGTCCCCATGCTCTCGCGCACCCACGGCCAGCCGGCCACGCCGACCTCGCTCGGCAAGGAGCTCGCCGTCATGGCGCACCGCCTCGGTCGCCAGCTCGACCGCATCGGGCGGACCGAGTTCCTGGGCAAGATCAACGGCGCCACGGGCGATTTCGCCGCTCACGTCGCATCGGTCCCCAGCGCGGACTGGCAGCACGTCTCCAAGTCGTTCGTCGAGGGCCTCGGGCTCACGTGGAATCCGCTCACCACGCAGATTGAGAGCCACGACTGGCAGGCCGAGCTGTACGCGGACATCGCGCGCTTCAACCGGATCCTGCACAACGTCTGCACCGACGTGTGGAGCTACATCTCGATCGGCTACTTCGCGCAGATCCCCGTGGCCGGCGCGACCGGCTCGTCGACCATGCCGCACAAGGTCAACCCGATCCGCTTCGAGAACGCCGAGGCCAACCTAGAGATCTCCTCGGCCCTCCTCGACGCGCTCGGCGCGACGCTCGTGACGAGCCGCTGGCAGCGCGACCTCACCGACTCGTCGAGCCAGCGCAACATCGGCGTCGCGTTCGGCCACTCGATCCTCGCCATCAGCAACGTTGCGAGGGGGCTCGCGGGCCTCGACGTCGCGGAGGGCACCCTGGCCGCCGATCTGGACCAGAACTGGGAGGTCCTCGCCGAGGCCATCCAGATGGTCATGCGGGCCGAGGCGATCGCGGGCGTTCCAGGCATGGACAACCCGTACGAGCGCCTCAAGGAGCTCACGCGCGGCCATCGCGTCGACGCCGCGCGCATGAAGGAGTTCGTCTCGGAACTCGGCCTCTCCGCCGAAGCGGAGGCCCGGCTCCTCGCGCTCACGCCCGCTACGTACAACGGCATCGCGGGCCGGCTCGTCGATCACCTCGGCTGAGGCGACGCCCTTCGAGACTGCGCACGACGGCGGGCCCGGGTCTGGTGCCCCGGCCCGCCGTCGGCGTCGCAGCACCTTGATACGGGCCGCGGGCGTCGATGCGAGTCGCCAACGAGGCCCGTTCGACGCCCGATTCGCGTTGAGCACCCGGAGCGAGTAAAGTAGATCAAGCGCCGCGGGGTGGAGCAGTTCGGTAGCTCGCTGGGCTCATAACCCAGAGGTCGCAGGTTCAAATCCTGTCCCCGCAACCACGTGAGGCCCCGGATCGAAGAGATCCGGGGCCTTTCTCATGCCCTCCTACGCGGAGGCGGCGGCAGCCCGACCGGCGATGCGCCCCGAGAACAGGCACCCGCCCAGGAACGTGCCCTCGAGGGCGTTGTAGCCCATGAGCCCGCCGCCACCGAAACCCGCGGCCTCCCCTGCGGCGAACAGCCCCGGGATCGGCTCGCCGATCCCGGAAAGGCCCGGCGTGGAGAGGCAGCGCCCCGACAGATCCGTCTCGAGCCCGCCGAGGGTCTTGCGCGTGAGGACGTTGAGCCGGACCGCGATGAGCGGGCCGTTCGCGGGGTCGAGGATGCGGTGGGGCGCGGCGACCCGGATAAGCCGGTCTCCGCGGTACTTTCGGTGCCCGCGCAGGAACGTCACTTGCGCATCCTTGCCGAACGGGTTGTCGATCTCCCGATCCCGGGCCTCGAGCACCGTCCGCAGGCCGGCCTCCGAGATGAGCCCCGGCTCCCCGACCCGGTTCATCCCCGCCACGAGCTCGGCCAGCGTCGGCGCGACCACGAAGTCCGCGCCGTGCCGCATGAACGCGTCGACCGGCCCGGGCGCCCCGCCGCGGACGCGCGCGAGCATGAGGCGCACGTCCTTGCCCGTCAGGTCGGGATTCTGCTCCGACCCAGACAGCGCGAACTCCTTCTCGATGATCTTCTGCGTGAGCACGAACCACGAATAGTCGTAGCCCGTGCCGCGCAGGTGTCGGAGGGTCCCGAGCGTGTCGAAGCCGGGGAAGTAGGGCGGCGGTAGCCTCCGGCCCGAGGCGTCGAGCCATACCGAGGAGGGTCCCGGCAGGATCCGTATCCCGTGGTTCTCCCACACGGGGTCCCAATTCCGCAGGCCCTCGACGTAGTGCCACATGCGATCGCCGTTGATCACGCGGGCCCCCGCGTCCGAGGCGATGCCGAGCATGCGCCCGTCCACGTGCGCTGGCACCCCGGCGACCATGGTCGACGGCGGCTCCCCGAGCCGTGCGGGCCACATGGACCGCACGAGGTCGTGATTTCCGCCGATCCCGCCCGACGCGACGACGACCGCGGAAGCCCGCAGCTCGACGTCGTCCGTCGCCACGCGCGAGCTGGCCGTTCCGCGCGGCGCGTCGGACGCCTCAAGGACCGCGCACCGCACACCGACCACGGCGCCGCCCTCGACGAGCAGCTCGTCCACGCGGTGCCGGAACAGCAGGCGCACCCGGCCGGCGTCGGCGTGGTCGAGCACGCGGCGAACGAACGGCTCGAGCACGCCAGGCCCCGTGCCCCACGTGAGGTGGAAACGGGGCACGGAGTTGCCGTGGCCATCGGCCCGCCCGTCGCCGCGCTCGGCCCAGCCGACCACGGGGAAGAAGCGCACGCCCATCCCGTGCAGCCACGACCGCTTCTCCCCCGCCGCGAAATCGAGGTAGGCCTCGGCCCAGCGGCGCGGCCAGTGGTCCTCGGGCCGGTCGAACTGCGCGCTTCCGGCCCAGTCCTGGCCCGCAAGCTCGCGCGAGTCCCGCACGCCCATGCGCCGCTGCTCGGGTGAGTCGACGAGGAACAGCCCGCCAAGCGACCAGAACGCCTGCCCGCCGAGCGACTGCTCCGGTTCCTGGTCCACCACCGTCACGTGCCTCCCGGCGTCGGCGGCCTCCGCGGCGGCCACGAGCCCCGCGAGCCCAGCCCCGACCACGATGACATCGGCATCCATGGGGGTTCCTTCCGTCGGCGTCACGTTCAGCCTTCCGGTCCGCGACACGCGAGTCAACGCGTCGCATACTCGTGGCATGGACTCCTGCTGCGGCGGCCCCACCAATCCTGGACCTGGCGACCACGGACCCGGCGATCACAGCCCCGACCATCACGGCTACGACGCCATCTTCGACTCACGATTCTCCCGCTCGATCGCCAAGCGCTACGGCCGCAAGGGGCTGAGGCCGGCCGAGCGCCAAATCGTCGACTTCCTCTCGGGCTCGGGAATCGAGGGTGCCACGGTGCTCGAGGTCGGCGGCGGGGTGGGCGAGATCCAGCTCGAGCTGCTCAAGCGGGGCGCGGCGAGGACCCTTAATCTCGAGCTCTCGGGGGCCTACGAGGAGGATGCGCTGCGGCTCATCGAGCAGGAGGGCTTCGGGGGGCGCGTCGAGCGACGGCTGGGGGTGGATGTGGCCAAGGAGGGCGACGGCGTCGAGCCGGCAGACATCGTCGTCCTCCATCGCGTGGTGTGCTGCTATCCGGACTATGCCCGGCTCCTCGGCGCCGCCGCGGAGCACGCCCGGCGCGCGCTCGTGTTCAGCTACCCCACGGCCAACCCCGCCTCCCGGACGTTCATCCGGCTCATGAACGGACTGCTCGGCGCCACGGGCAACTCGTTCCGCGGCTTCGTCCATTCCCCCTCGGCCATGGCCAACGTGGTCCGCAGCCAGGGGCTTGAACCGACCTTCCACTGGAACAGCCCGGTCTGGCATGTCCTGGGGGCGGTACGCCCCGCCGCCTGACGCGCTGGACGCACGACTGCCGACGGCGGCACCCGGGTGAGTGCCGTCGTCGGCCGTTGTTCAGGGCCAGCGCCCGCGAGCGCTCGTCACACGCGCGCGGCGAGGATCTCCTCGGCCGCCCGCCGCCCCATGCGGAGGGCGCCGTCGACGTGCTGGTAGCCCTCGCCGGCGATGTCGGAACACGCGAAGTGGATCGGGCCTACGGGCGTGCGCTGGTCGGCGCCATAGCGGGAGAGGCCGCCGAGGTCGAAGCTCGCGGCGTAGGCGCCGCGCGTCCACTCCTCGGAGCCCCAGTCGGATTCGTAGTAGACCACGGCGTCGAGGGCCTCGGGGCCGAGATAGTGCGCGATCGAGCCGAGGATCCGGGCCTTGCGCTCCTCGGGGCTCAGCGCGAACACCGCGTCGGCATACTCGTCGGAGACGAAGCCCACGAGCGTGCCGCGCTCGTCGCCGTAGTTCGTGTTGTCGTAGACCTCCTGGACCAGCTGCCCCACGCCGAAACAGGTCCCCGAGAGCCCGGCCTCGCGCCAGAACGGGCGGTCATAGACCGCGTGGACCTTGATGACGAGGCCCATCGAGAGGTGCTGGTGCAGCTGGTGCTGGCGGCGCGGGAGCGGGGGCTCGTACGAAATGCGGCTGTAGAGCGTCGGCGGGACGGCGAGGATCGCGCGGCGGGCGGTGACGGTCACGCCGTCGGCCTCGGCGCGGACGCCGTCCTCGCCCCACGCGAGGGTGCGCACCGGGGCGCGGAGGACGATCGCGTCCCCCAGCTCCGCGGACATGGCCTGGCTCACGGACTGCATGCCGCCCACCACGCGGCGGTCGAGGATGAAGTCCTCGTCGAGGAGGTTGCTGAACGAGCCGGCGGACGCGGCCATCAGCACGGCCTGGAGAGCGGAGAACGCGTGGGCCGGCTTCGTCAGCATCGCGCCGGCGATGAACATGCCGATGAGCTCGCATGCTCCCTCGTCGGCGGACTGGGCGCGGAGCCAGTGGTGGAACGAGATCGTGTCGAGCTCGCGCGCCTTCGGGTGGGTCCACGGCTCCTCGGGGCCCAGCTGCGCCGCGAGCCCGTCGAGCAGACCGGCGAGGCGCTCGATCTCGGCGAGCGTTCCGGGCGAGACGGGGAAGTCGGCGCCGTCGTAGACGGTCCGCTCGCCGTCCGCGGCGACGTAGACGCTCTGGCCCTCGCGGTAGCGCTGGTAGGTCTCCTTGCCGAGCTCGGCGACGAGGGCCAGGAGCTCGGTCTGGTCCGGGCTGATCCACTGGCCGCCGATCTCGAGCCACGCGCCGTCCACCGTGTCGCTCCACGTGCGGCCGCCCACACGGTCGCGCGCCTCGAGCACGACGACCTTCTCGCCGCCCTTTGCGAGCGTGCGGGCGGCCATGAGCCCCGCGGGTCCCGCCCCGACGACGACGACGTCAGCTCGGAGCTCTCGCTTCTCGCCTGCCATGGTTGTCTCCTTTCCTGAAGGGGCGTCGACGCCCCCTGTGGTGTAAATCTCTAAATGAATATAGTTCATTTATGCGGGAGTGCAACCCTCGAGGCGTTGCGGGGCCCCTGGCAGAGGGTTGCCGGGTCTCGTCGCCTAGACTCCGAGACATGGAGTCCGCCGCGCCCGACGCACCCGAGGCAACGGGCACGCCCGTGCCGCGCCGCCGCGGGCGCCCCACCCGCCCCGTTCTCTCCCGCGCCAAAATTACGACGGCGGCGCTCGCCATCATCGGCAAGGCCGGCTACGACGGGCTCACCATGGCGGCCCTCGCCCGCGAACTCAAGACGGCGCCGTCGGCCCTCTACAACCATGTGGCCTCGAAGGACGAGGTCCTCAACTGGGTCCAGGACGACGTCAACGACACCATCGACACCTCCGGCTTCGGACGCGAGCCGTGGGACGTGGCGCTGACGCGGTGGGCCTACTCGTATCGCGAGGCCTTCGCGAGGCACTCGCCGCTCATCCCCGTCATCGCGGTGCTGCCGATCACGGGCGCCCCGCACTCCCTCGCGATGTACGAGCGCGTGGCCGAGGGGCTGCGGGCCGGTGGGTGGCCGGAGGACATGGTGGTGGACGCGATCGTGGCGATGGAGTCGTTCATTCTCGGCTCGGCGATGGACGTCTCCGCGCCGGAGTGGATCTTCGACGTCGGCGATCGGCGCGACCTCGCCCCGACATTCGCCGACGCCGTCGCAACCCGCCGCGGCCGCGGTCGCGCGGCCGCCGACGACGCCTTCGCACTCGGCCTCAACGCACTCATCGCGGGGCTCCGCGGCACGCTCGCCGCGACGCTCGCGACCCGCGACTGAGACCCCGCAACCCGACGGACGGGACCCCGCAACCCGACGGACGAGACCCCGCAACAGCGTGAGGGGTCTCACTTCACACTCTTGACCGTGGGCTGCGTCACTGCTCTAATAAACGAACGTCATTCATTTATTGACGCCCTGACCTTTCACACTTCCCCCGAAGGACCCCCATGCAAGAGATCCTTGCCCTGCAGCCCCCGGTGTCGTGGGCTCGCACGAGCGATGCGGCCGAAGGCCGTAGCCAACACAGAGTTCCTCCGCGCGCCCCACTGCGCGTCGCCCTCGTCCAGCACCGCTGGCACGAGGACCCCGCCGACACCGAGAGCGAGCTCGCCGAGGGCATCGGCCGCGCGGCGGCCCACGGCGCGAAGGTCGTCTTCCTCCCCGAGCTCACGCTCTCGCGCTACCCGGCCGACACCCTCCCCGACTACCTCCCGAGCAGCATCGCCGAAGACCTCGAGAACGGCCCGACTCTCGCGTTCGCCCGCCGCGCGGCCCGCGAACACGGCGTCTGCGTCCACGCGAGCCTCTACCGCAAGGGCGCCTCGGGCGACGATCTCGGCTACAACACCGCGATCCTCGTCGGCCCCGACGGCTCCCTGCTCGCCGCGACGGACAAGCTCCACATCCCCGTCACCGAGGGCTACTACGAGGACAAGTTCTTCCGCCCTGGCCCCGAGCCCGAGGCCCCGCAGGCGGCCAAGAACGGCTACCCGATCCACGCCCCGGCTGAGCTCGACGGCGCCCGCCTCGGCCTCCCCACGTGCTGGGACGAGTGGTTCCCAGAACTCGCCCGCGTGTACTCGCTCGGCGGCGCGGAGCTCCTCGCCTACCCGACCGCGATCGGCTCCGAGCCCGGCCACCCCGAGTTCGACACGGAGCCGCTCTGGCGTCAGGTCATCGTGGGCAACGGGATCGCGAACGGCCTGTTCATGGTCGTCCCGAACCGCTGGGGCAGCGAGGGCCTCGTGACGTTCTACGGCTCATCGTTCATCTCCGACCCCTACGGCCGTATCCTGGCCCGCGCACCCCGCGAGGGCTCAGCGGTCATCGTCGCGGACCTCGACCTCGACCAGCGCCGCGACTGGCTCGCCCTCTTCCCGTTCCTCACGACGCGCCGCCCCGAGACGTACGCGGCGCTTACCGCGCCGGTCGACCCGACCGCCCCGTTCGGCGCAGCACACGACGACGGGCACGGCGCAAGCGGAACGCTCGCGCCGTCGTCGTTCGCGGCCCCCGCGCTGGAAGGCGCGCCGGCATGACGTGGCGCATGCCCGCGGAGACCGATCCGCATGAACGGCTCTGGATGGCGTGGCCGTCCGGCGGGTACACGCTCGGCGACACGGATCAGGACGCGCAAGAGGCCCGCAGCGCCTGGGCGGCCGTCGCACATGCGGCGCTCCGCTACGAGCCGGTCACCATGGTGGTCCGGCCCGAGGACCGCGGGATCGCGAAGGCGTACCTCGACGGTCGGGTCGGCATCGTCGAGGCGCAGCTCGACGACGCGTGGATGCGAGACATCGGCCCGAGCTTCGTGACGGACGACGACGGCCGGCTGGGGGCGGTCTGCTGGGTCTTCAACGGCTGGGGGCAGCAGAGCTGGGCCTCGTGGGGGCACGATGCGCGGATCGGCCGCGCCGTCTCCGACGCCGCCGGCGCGCGGCGCGTGCCGAGCCGACTCGTGAACGAGGGCGGGGGCTTCCAGACCGACGGCCTCGGCACGGTGCTCCTGACCGAGACCGTCCAGCTCGACCCGGGCCGCAACCCGGGCGCGAGCAAGGCCGACGTCGAGGCCGAGCTCGAGCGCACCATCGGCGCCCGGCACGCCGTGTGGCTGCCGCGAGGCCTCACGCGGGACACGAAGGAGTTCGGCACGCGAGGCCACGTGGACCTCGTCGCGGCGATCCCCTCTGCGGACACCCTACTCGTCCACGTCCAGTACAACCCCGAGCACCCCGACTTCGAGGTGAGCGGCGAGCTGCTCGAGGTGCTCAGGGCGTCGCGCACCGCGGCCGGGAAGCCGTGGACCATCATCGAGGTCCCGGCACCCCAGCAGCTGCACGACGGCGAGGACTGGGTGGACTGGAGCTACATCAACCACGTGGCGCTCAACGGCGGGCTCGTGGCCTGCTCGTTCAACGACGCACACGACGAAAAGGCGCTCCGCATCCTCGCCGACGCCTATCGGGGGCGGCACGTCGTCGCCGTCGACGCTCGCACATTGTTTGCCCGCGGGGGCGGGATCCACTGCATCACCCAACAGCAGCCGCGCAGCGGCTCGGGACCCCTCGGAAGGAACTGACATGACGACTCATACTGCAGAGGTGAACATCGGCACGTCCGGGAGTCGCTCGGCAACGACGCTCAAGCGCTCCCTCGGGCTGTGGGCCATCGTGGGCCTCGGCCTCGGCTACATGACGCCGACCACCGTCTTCGACACTTTCGGCATCGTCTCGAACGAGACGAACGGCGCCGTGCCGCTCGCGTACCTCGTGGCGCTCGTCGCGATGGTCTTCACCGCCGTGAGCTACGGCCGCATGACCCGCGTCTTCCCCTCGGCCGGCTCGGCCTACACGTACACCTCGGAGACGATCCACCCCAATCTCGGCTTCCTTGTGGGCTGGGCGTCGCTCCTCGACTACCTCCTCCTCCCGCTCGTCAACGCGCTCCTCATCCGGATCTACATGCAGTCTTTCTTCCCGGACGTTCCGGCGTGGATCTGGGTCGTGGGGTACGTCATCGTCATCACGTTCCTGAACCTGTGGAGCATGAAGTCGACGTCGAAGGTCAACGGGTTCCTCGTGGTCTTCGAGGTCGTGCTCATCGGCGTGTTCCTCGTGCTCGCGTGGAACGCCCTCTCGCACGGCGACGGCAACGGCTCGCTCTTCACCACGACCCCGCTCTTCCACGACGGCGTGGACGCCTCCGCGATCATGAGCGGGGCGACCGTGGTGTGCTTCTCCTTCATCGGCTTCGACGCGATCACGATGTACACGGAGGAGGCCAAGGACACGAAGACCGTTCCGAAGGCGATCGTCCTGGCGCTCCTCATCGGCGGCGCGATCTTCTTCGTCGCGGCCTGGTTCGGCCAGTCGGTGTTCCCCACGCTCGACGGGTTCCAGAACACGGACGACACTCTCCCCGAGATGGCCCTCAAGGTGGGCGGCGAGTTCTTCAAGATCCTGTTCACGTCTGCCGCGTTCGCCGCAACCGTCGCGTCGAGCCTGTCCTCGCACGCCTCGGTGTCCCGCATGATCTTCGTCATGGGTCGCAACGGCCGCGGCCCCGTGTCGAGGCTGTTCTCGTTCGTCCACCCGCGGTTCCAGACGCCCTCGTTCGCCGTGATCTTCGTGGGTGCCGTCTCGATGCTCGCGATCCCGTTCACGCTCGAGTTCGTCTCCTCGATGATCAACTTCGGCGCGCTCATCGCGTTCACGTTCGTGAACCTGACCGTCGTGGTCTACTTCGTGTTCCGGAAGAAGGAGTACCGGACGCCGCGGGAGGTTCTCACGAACGTCGTGCTCCCCGTGATCGGCATGGTCCTGACGGGCGTGCTGTGGGCGAACCTCAACCTCGACGCGCTCACCTACGGGGCCATCTGGTTCGGGATCGGCGTCCTGTGTTTGCTCGTCATCACGAAGGGCTTCCGCTCGAAGCTCAGCGTGAGCATGCGCGAGGAGGACGCGGTCGAGCTCGGCGGCTGAGCCCCGCCTTGGGGTGACGCACGACGGCGGTGGGCCGGCGGATCTGCCGGCCCACCGCCGTCGTTCTCCTGTGAGCCCGAAGCTACGGTTCGGACAGCAGCGCCTGGCGCAGCGACTCGTTGACCCGCTCGAGCTCCGCTTCGAGTTCGGCGAGCTGGTCGGGCGCCGGGGCGCTGCCCTGCCGCCCAAGTTCCTCCAGCTCTTCGCAGAGCTCAGCGGCTCGCACCGCGCCGATGTTTCCCACCGAGCCCTTGAGCTTGTGCGCGGCCTTGTGAAGATCGTCGCTTCCCGTGGCGCTGGCCCGCCGAAGCCTCTCCAAACCGGCGTCAGCCTCTCTCTGGAAGGCCTCCACCGTGGCCGCCAGGACGCCGGAACCCAGCGAACGCAGCAGGTCCAGCCGCTCCCCGTCGACGGCAGCATTCGTTGCGAGCGCTGGCTGCGACGTGGCCGCAGATCGCCCGCTGTCCGACTCGAGACTTGTCCAATGGTCCAGGACTGCCTCGAGCCGTTCCAAATCCACCGGCTTGGCCAGATAGTCGTCCATCCCGGCGGCGAGGCAGCGTTCCCTGTCCTCGTCCGACGCGCCGGCGGTCATGGCGATGATTGGCAGAGAGGCGCCCTGACCGCCCCTCGCCCGAATTTCCCGGGTGGAGTCGAATCCGTCCATGACGGGCATATGGCAGTCCATGAGCACCGCCGCGTACTCGGCCCGTTCTGTTGCCCGGACGGCCTGGGCACCGTCGCTGACCAGATCGACGGCGTAGCCGAGCCTCTCGGCCATGCCCTTGGCCACGAGCTGATTGACCTCGTTGTCCTCCACCACCAGGATCCTGCCACGGGCCTGACCACGGGGTGCGAGCACCTGCGGGGCGAGATGGCTACTGGCCGTTGCTGACTCGAGGAGACGGCACACACGGTCATAGAGCTCCGAGCTGCGGACGGGCTTGCTGAGCCACTCGCGAACGCCCGCGCGCTCGAACTGAGCCCTGTCAGGCTGGCCGCCGGACGTCAGGATGATGACCGGGATTGAAGCGAGGCCGGCATCGTCACGGATGGCCGTCGCGAGGTCGAGCCCGTTTGTCCCAGGCATGCAGAGGTCAAGAATCGCAAGCTCGAACGGAAGGCCTTCGAGCGCGGCCGCGCACAGCCGTTCGAGGGCGGTATCGGCATCTCCGACCGCTTCCGGCTCCACGCCCCATGCCGCGAGCTGGCGGACAAGGACGAGCCGGTTCGTCGCGTTGTCGTCGACAACTAGGACGCGTACGTCTGAGCCGAGCTGCGCTGGCGCTGGTTCAGGTGCCGAACCCTCCTCCAGGGCAAGTGAGACGGGGACCGCGACCCAGAACACCGACCCTGCGCCAGGCTGGCTCGTCAGACCCATCTCGCCACCCAATGCCTCGGTGAGGCGCCGACTGATTGCGAGGCCCAAGCCCGTTCCCCCGTAGCGGCGCGTGGTCGAGGCATCCGCCTGAGCGAAGGCGTCGAAGATGAGCCCCTGCTGCTCGGGAGCGATGCCGATGCCCGTGTCGCGCACCTCGAAACGCAGCACGGCGCTCTCACCGATCAGGTCCTGAATCTTTGCGAGCACGGAAACTTCCCCGTGGCTCGTGAACTTCACGGCGTTGGAAACGAGATTCAGGAGGATCTGGCGAAGCGCTCTCGAGTCGCCCAGCATGAGGGTCGGAACGTTCGGCCGGCAGTGGGCAATCAGTTCGAGTCCCTTGCCCAGCGCCTGTTCCGCGAAGAGCCCCGCTACCTCCTCAAGCAGGGCGTGGGGGTTGAACGGCGTGGGGTCAAGCTCAACCTTTCCCGCCTCGAGCTTCGAGAAGTCGAGAATGTCGTCAATCAGGGCGAGCAGGGCCTCGCCGGCTGTCTTGACGCCCTCGGCGTACTGCCGCTGGACCTCGTCGAGCCGCGTCTGGAGCAAGAGGCTTGTCAGCCCGATCACGCCGTTCATCGGAGTGCGGATCTCATGGCTCATCGTGGCCATGAATTCCGATTTCAGACGGCTGGATTCCAGGGCCGCCTCCTGCGCCGCCAGCAGTTCGGCCTCCGTGCGGCGCCACTCCGTGATGTCCTGGGCGATCGTGGCGATTCCGTGGATCCCGTGGTCTCCCCGCACGGGGAACGCTGTAATCGCCACAGGGACCAGAGTCCCGTCCCGGCGTCGGCGCTCCGTTTCGTAGCTCCGCGTCGCGCCTCCTGCGCGAATGGCTTCGAAGTTCTCGGCCTCGATGGCCCGCCGATGCTCCGGGATGAGGAACGAATGGTCTCGGCCGAGGGCTTCCGCCGCGAGATAGCCGTACACGTGCTCGGCACCGCGATTCCAGCTCGTGACCACGCCTTCGGTCGTCTTGCCGACGATTGCATCCGACGACGAGTTCACGATCGCGGCCAGACCCTCGAGCTCGGCGGTTCGCTGCGCGACCTTGGCCTCGAGCCCCCGCGTGAGCGTCACGTTCTCGAAGACGATGAGCACCTGACGGGCCACGACAAGGGCAAGCAGCACGAGTCCCGTGCCGAGGAGGAAGGTCTCACCGCCTCCAGCAAGGCTCGAGGACGCGAGGACGATCGCGCCCAGAACCGGGGCGTAGGGCAAGAGCTCGAGGGCTAGGGCGTAGACCGCGCGGTCCTTGCTGGGCCCGGACCGCCGCGGAACCGCCGCGGCCAGGGCCATGAGGAGGAACGCCGCCATCCATCCGACCGCCATGAGCGTGCCCGTGGTTCCCGTGGCACCGTCGAATGTCAGCCGCACGTACGTGCTGTCGGTGACCGTCAAGATGATGAGCCCCGCGGCCAGGCACAGCCACGGGAGCCGACGCCCCGGCGTCTGGCGCATGGTCAGCACAAGCACGAACGACGCGACCGTGACGTCGACCACGGGATAGGCCAAGCCGGTGATCCGGGTCAGCAGGTCGTGGCTCCCGGCGCCGACGAGGGGGCCCAAGACGATGGACCAGCTGACGAAGAGCACCGCCGCGGCGATGACGGCGGTATCAAGGAGCGTCCTGGCGAGCCCGACCCGCGAGGCCCGCGTACGGGGAAAGAACAGCAGCCCGACGATGGCCGGAACCGAATAGCCGACGAATCCGGCATCTGCGAGGGATGGGAACGGGTAGTCGTGGTCGGTGGCGAGCCCGTAGCCGGTCCAGATGCCCTGTCCCGTGGACCAGATCAGGGCCGCCAGGCCGATCCAGAGCCAGGCCCGCGTCTCGGGGCCGCGTCTCGCGGCGGCACGAGCGCAACTCGCGGTGGCCGCGAGCGACGCGGCGAGGATCCCGAAGTCGCCGACCGTCTGGCTCACGCCTGAGCCTGGATCCGAGACCACGGTCACCGCGACGACCGCGAGCGCCAAGGCGCCTGCGATGATTCCCCACCGCAGGCCGCCTGGTGCGCCCTGCGAATGCTGCTCTGCGCCGATCATGGTGCCCCTCCCTCTGATCCCGATTGCAGCCAGCGAACTCGGCTCCGACCCTCGAGCCTCACGCACATCGGCTGAAGACGACCGCGGTCACGTCGTCCTCTGCAGCGTGCGCAAGGTCGAGCAGGCGATCCACCGCGTCCTGCGCGCCGTCCGCGCCCTCCACGACCGACGCGACGGCGCCGAGTGCCTCGTCGAGTCCGCCGAACGAGTCCAGCACCCCGTCGCTCATCATCACGACGGTGCTTCCCGGCTCCATGCTCAGAGTCCCGCCGCTCCACGTCGCGTGCGGCACAAGGCCAAGCGGAGGTCCCCCCGAGACGAGCCGCTCCCAGCTGCCGCCGGGATGGACCAGCATACCGAGGCCGTGCCCCGCATCGACGTAGTTCACGGACCCAGTGGTGCCATCCAGCTGGAGGTACAAGAGGGTGATGAAGGAGGAGATCCGCTCGAGATCGGGTTCCAGCGCGGCGGCCGCGTGCCCGACGAGGTCCTCGGGAGATTCGCCGAGGCCGGCCCGGAGGACGGCCCGGGCTGTTGCCGCGATGAGCGCCGCCCCCATGCCCTTGCCCATGGCATCGGCCAGCGTCACGTCCATGGTGTGGCCGTCGGACCGCCAATCGAAGAAGTCTCCGCCCACGGAGCGGCTCGGGCGGCACGCCCCAGCCACGTCGTAGCCCTGCATGTCGGGGCCCCGCTGCGGGAGGAGGCCACGCTGCACGCGCGCGGCAGTCTCAAGCTCGGTTGCCGGAAGAGGTTCGGCCCGCGGGCGCCGCAGCATGGCCTCGGCCCGTGCTTTCAGCTCGCGGGGATTGACCGGTTTGCCGAGAAAGCCGTCCGCGCCGGCCTCGAGGCTCGCGAGGCGCGTCGCCTCGTCAGCACTCCCGGAGATCACGAGGATGTACGCGTTCGTGAAGAGCCTCAGCGCCCGGCAGACCTCGAGGCCATCGATGTCGGGGAGGCCTAGATCGAGCGTGATGAGGTCTGGCTGAAGCAGCCGCGCAGCTTCGAGGGCCCGGTGCCCAGTCGCCGCGCTTTCGGTGGCGAAACCCTCTCGAGACAGGACGGCGTTCAGCAGAACGGCCACGTCGGCACTGTCCTCAACGATCAGCGCGCGACGCGCCGCCTGCCCCAGCATGAGCACATTAAAGCCGAGCGCGGAACCCAAACGTAGTCATGACGCGGAGCTCTCTGTGAGAGACCGCGGCGACCCGGCCGACGCACACGTCACCACTCTGTAATCCCTGAACCTTGATGCTCATCCGGGCTCCGGATGAAATGTCAAGAGCCCGCGAATCACGCGCGGCAGAAAGGGAGGGAAGCCGTGACAGCGTCTCCTTCGCCCGCGGCAGCGGCACTGCCTGCGGATCGCGTAACGCGCGCCGCGCTCGCGATCGCGCGAGTGCTCGCCGGGCTCCTGTGGATTCAGAACCTCTCGTGGAAATCACCCACGGGACCGAATTTCGGCGGGCTGCACGAGTGGACGGAAAACGCCGTCGATCACCCGGTTTTCGCCCCGTGGGCCTGGACGGTCGAGCACATCGTCCTTCCCAACTTCGCCGCCTTCGCGTGGATGACCCTCATCGTCGAGACGTGTCTCGGCGCGTTCCTGCTCGTGGGCCTGGCGACCCGGTTCTGGGCGGTCGTGGGGCTCGCCCAGACCGCTGCGATCACCCTGTCCGCCGTGAATACGCCCGGCGAATGGTTCTGGTCGTACGCGCTGATGTTCGCCCTCCACCTGGCCATCCTGGGTGCCGCGGCGGGCCGTACCTTCGGGCTCGATGGTGTGCTGCGCCCCACATGGCGCTCCCAGCACGGGCCGGTCGCCAAGCTGCTCCTGGTGGTGTCCTGATATGAGACGGGCAACGATCGCCCTCGGAATCGGCGCGGCCGCCTCGACCCTGACTGCACTGCCCCTCGGGAAGCTGCAGATGGAAAGCCTGTCCGGGGCGGGCTTCCTCGCGGTGCTGATCCTGGCCGTGGCCGCAGTGCTCGCGGGAATCCTGCGCCTCAGGCCTCTGGCCGTCGCGTCCGGACTCGGATTCCTCGGCGTGGCGCTCTTCGAGCTCGTTCAGCTTGCGGCAACCGATGCCAACGCGCTGGGCGGGTCCCTTTCGACGGTTTCGATGCAGTTCGCCTTCGGGCTGGGCGTGATCGCCGTCGCGGCCTCAACACGAAAGACAGGTGGCGCGCGCTCGTGAACGAGATGACAGCAGGCATTGAGCCTCAGGACTTCGGCCAGCTCGACGAGGAGCTCACCGCGGACGCGGCACGTCGCCGGCGGCGCAGGGTGCTCGTGGGAACGCTCGTCACGGCAGGTGTGGCCATCGCTGCGATCGCTTGGGCCAAGTGGTACCCCTACGCCCTCAAGCTCCCGGTCGTGGCCGGCAGCCACTCGCTGGGGAATTCCATCCTTTCCGGCAAGGCCAGCGCGCCGCCGTCGCCCTCGTGGAACGCGGCGGTCGACTACACGCTCGGCTACCTCGCGTCGATCTGGCAGGCGCTCGTGGCCGGCCTGCTCGTGGCCGCGGCGGTCGAAGCCTTTCTCCCGGCCCGCCGCCTGCTCGCGCTGTTCCAGGCGAAGCGCGGCACGGCGGCGAGCACCGTCTGCGGCGGCCTCCTGTCGATGTCCTCCATGATGTGCACGTGCTGCGCGGCCCCGGTCGCGTTGAGCATCCGCCGCAGAGGGGTCCCGGTCAGCTCCGCGCTCGCGTATTGGCTCGGCAACCCCGTGCTCAACCCGGCGGCCTTGGCCTTCATGGCCTTCGTGCTCCCGTGGCAGTTCCTCGCCGTCCGGGTCGGAACCGGCGTGGTCCTCGTCTTCGGGGTCACGCTGCTCGTGGGCCGACTCGCGAAGGGCAAGACCGCGGAGAGCCCGGCCGACGAGCCCGTCGAGGCCGCCACCGCGGCCAGCGCGGCACTCCGGTTCGTCAAGGCGCTCGGCCGGTTGGCGGTGCGCCTCCTGCCTGAGTACGCCGTCGTCGTCCTGCTCCTGGGCGGCTTCCGCGGCTGGCTGTTTCCCGCGGGCGGAACGCTCGCGTCGTGGGGCCTGCTCGCGGCCGTGCTGCTCGCCGTCGTCGGGACCCTCTTCGTGATCCCCACGGCCGCGGAGATCCCCATCATCGGTGGCCTCATGGCCGCCGGGATCGGCATGGGCCCGCTGGGCGCCTTGGTGCTCACCCTGCCGGCCCTGAGCCTGCCCTCGATGCTCATGGTCCGGCGGGCCTTCCCGAGCCGCGTCATCGTAGCCACAGGGCTCGCGGTCATGGCCCTCGGGCTCGTGGGCGCGGTCGCGATGGAGGTGCTGGTGTGAGGGGCGCGGGCGTGAGGGTTTCTGGCGTGAGGGTTTCTGGCGTGAGGGGCGCGCGCGTGAAGAGCGCTGGCGTGAACATCCAACCCGCCGCGGTGTGCGACGGCGGCCCGCTGGACTGCGGTGGCGGACTCCTCATCGCCATCCGCAGAGCGCTTGGCCAGCTTGCCCCCGGGGAGATCCTCGAGATCCGCAGCGAGGCGGCGTCCGTCGCCGTCGATCTCCCGGCGTGGTGCGAGATCGCGGGCCACATCCTCGAAGACAGAGCGAACCACGGCATCAGCACGAGCTACTTCGTCCGGAAGGCGGGTTGACCATGACGGTGATTGAGGCGGATGCCGTGCTCGACGCGCACGGCACGGACTTCGGCAGCGGCCTCCTGCTCAGGCTCCACGAGACGCTGGGCGCGCTACCCGACGAGGCGGTCTTGGAGGTCCGCGACGCGGCTCCCTCGGTGCGGGAGGACCTCGCGGCGTGGTGCGTGCTGACCGGCAATACCCTCGTGGGCCCGCTCCTGGTGCGCAAGGGCGCGGTGGAGGCGGAGCCGGACGCGCCGCCGCTCGGCAGCCGCCTGTGGCTGTACAGCAACTTCGACTGCAACCTCGCCTGCACCTACTGCTGCGCCGAATCGTCACCGCATGCGTTGTCGCGGCGCCTTTCGGTCGACGTCGTCCGCGCGGCGGTGCGCGAATTCGCCGCCGAGGGCGGCTCGGAAGTCTTCGTCACGGGCGGCGAGCCGTTCATGCACCCGGACCTCGGCGAGATCGCCGAGGCGGTGGCCGAACACCTGCCGCTCACGATCCTCACGAACGGCATGATCTATCACCGTGGTGCTCGCCGGGCCACGCTCGAGGGGCTCGACAGGGAGCGGGTCACGCTGCAGATTTCGCTCGACTCGGCGAGCCCGGCCCTCCACGACCGCTCCCGCGGGGCCGGATCCTTCGCGCGCGCCCTCGCGGGCATCGAACTCGCGAGATCGCTCGGCTTCCGCGTGCGCGTCGCGGCGACGGTCGATCCCGCGGACGCCGACGACGTCGGGGGCCTGCGTGAGCTGCTGACGGGCGAGGGAATCCGCGACGGCGACCTCGTGGTCCGGCGCGTCGCGAGGAAGGGCTTTTCCACGGGCGGCGTCGTGCTCACACGCGATGACCTCGCACCGGAGCCGACCGTGGCGGCCGACGGCGTCTGGTGGCATCCCGTGGGCATCACCGATCCGACGTTCAAGGTCCGCGATTCCCCGCTCCCGATCCGGGCCGCGCTCGACGAGATCGCGCGAATCCTCGGCGAAGCGGAGACTGAACGTGAGCACATCAGGCATGCGTTCCGCTGTGCCTGAAGCTACTGGCAGCCCGAGAGCTCGGAGGCAACCATGAAAACCGATCGACCCGCGAGCCCCGCCGAACGCGCCGCGCACTGGAACCTCGTGTACGACACAAAGGGCGAGGACGGGGTCAGCTGGTACCAGTCCGTCCCGACCAAGACTCTTGAGCTCTTCGACGCCCTCGCCGTGGGCCGCGATGCCGCGGTCATCGACGTCGGCGGCGGCGCCTCGGTCGTCGTCGACCATCTGCTCGCCCGCGGGTTCAGCGACGTTTCGGTCCTCGACCTCTCCAAGGTCGCGATCGAGCGGGCCCGCGAGCGCCTCGGCGCGGACGCCGAGCGCGTCCACTGGCTGCACCGGGATCTTCTCGGGTGGACGCCTGAGCGGCGCTTCGACGTGTGGCACGATCGCGCGGTCTTCCATTTCCTCGTCGACGACGAGGAGCGCCGCGCCTACGTGGGGACACTGCGGGCCGGGCTCGCCCCGGGCGCGCACGTCATCCTGGCCACGTTCGACGCCGACGGCCCCACCCACTGCTCGGGGCTGCCGGTGGTCCGCTACAGCCCCACCGACCTCGCCGCGCAGTTCGCGCCGGACTTCGAGCTCGTCGCGTCGCGCCGCGAGGAGCACGTCACGCCGGCCGGGCTCGTCCAGCCGTTCACGTGGGCCGTGCTGAGCGAGCGCGCCTGAGTCCCACCGCGAGTACCACGAGGGCCGCCACGGCCATCGAGACCTTCGCGACGGGCGCACCAGCGTCGGTCCCGACGGTCGCGGTCACGGCCTCGAGCGCGAGCGGCACCACGAGGAGCTCGGGCCGGCGCCCGAGCACAGCAAGCGGAACGAGCATGAGCGCGTACCACGAGTAGCTCGGGCACACGATGAGGAGCGTCCAGCCGACGGCGAGCGCCTGGGCCGTCATCGGCTCGAGGACCCGACGCCTGGCCCACACCCAGGCCCACACCGCGAGGACGGCGGCGAGCCCGACCACAAGCGCCGCGAACGGCGGGAGCAGGATGCCGGGCAGGGCGAAGCGGGACTTGTCGCCAGAGGCATAGCCCTCCTCGGAAAGGTAGCCGGGCAGGTAACCGATCACGGCCGGCCCGGAGGCGATCACGTACGGAACGTAAGCGGCGACAAACGCGGCAAGCGCCGCGAGGCCGAAGCGCCACGGCCTGTTCCGGAGCATTCCGGGGAGGGCGACGGCGGGGATGAGCTTCGTCGCGACGGCGAGCCCGAACAGAACGCCCGACGACGCCGCCCTCCTCCCCACGGACAGCCCGGCCCCGAGGAGGCCCGCCGCGAAGAGGCTCCCGCCCAGCAGGAGCGCGGCCGAGAGGACGTCGACGTGCGCGTTATTCACGGCCTCGAACACCACGAGCGGGTTCCACGCCCACGCCGCGGCCCAGGACTGCGGCCGCCCGCCGCGCCGCAGCGACCGCATGAGGACGAGCGCGACGGCGAGCGCGAGGCCGAGCCCCACGAGCTGGAAGGCGAGCCAGCCGACGCCCGGCGGCAGCGGGAGCCGGACCAGGGCGAAATACGCCTCGGCGACAGGCGGATAGGCCGTCGGCACGTGCGGCCGGTTGATGGCCGTGCACAGGGGCGTCCCGCTCGGCACGGACGTGGTCGGAACACCGCCAGCGGGGAACGCGCCGGCGCACGCGTCCGCCGATACTGCGGTCGGGCCCGTCGCGAAGAGCCAGTCGGGGCGCAGGCCCGCGAGCGCATCCGCGGCGGGCACGTCGCGGTACGGCGAGATCCCGGCCTTCTGGACGATCCCGTCCCACGCGTAGCGGGCCGAGTCGTTGCTCGTGAGCGGCGGAGCGGCCAGCGCGGCGGCACCCGCACCCAGCAAACCGAGGACGACGGCGGCGATCACCCAGCGCTCCGAGG
>NZ_JBKZWT010000400.1:0-2776 GCF_047759905.1 Sinomonas sp. G460-2
GCCCTCACGCACGCGACCGCGAAGTGGGGGTGGCTCGCCGACGAGGCCGGGCCGGGGACCCACGTGCTGCGGCTCTCCTACGGGAGGGTCCAGGATTCCGTGACGGGAGCGCTCGTGCGCGAGCCCGAGACCGACGACGAGCTGTTTCGCGCCGCACTCGCCGACGCGTCCGCGCTGCTCACGGTACCGATCGGCCCCGACGACGTGCTCGGCTGGGACGTGGTGCGGTGGGAGGGCGCGCTCCCGTTCGCGACCGTGGGCCACCGCGAGCGCGTGGCCGAGATCCGCCGCCTCGTCGCGCTGCAGCCGGGACTCGCGGTGGTGGGCGGATGGGCCGCCGGCAACGGGCTCGCGTCCGTGGTGCCCGATGCAAGGGCCCAGGCGCGCGAGCTCTCCGCCCGCATGACGTGATCTTCGTCACTTCTACGTCTTGTAGAAGATTTGAATTCGATTTTGCCGTGAACGAAGGAGCACACTGGAGCCATGAGCCACACTTTTGACGAATCTGTCACCAAAATGGTGACGGAGGGCGGCGAGGCCGCCGAGGCCCCCACGCAGCAGTTCTTCACCCTCTGGAGCGTCTTCGGCCGTGTTCCGGGCAGCGCCGCCCCGGCCGCTAGCGCCGTCTCGGACTTCGAGGCCCTCGTGGCGCGGCTCGGCCAGAAGGGCGTCACCGTCCGCGGCCTCTACGACGTCTCGGGGATGCGCGCCGGCGCCGACGTCATGGTGTGGGTCCACGGCCCGCAGGCCGAGGAGCTCCAGCAGGCCGTCCGCGACATCCGCCGCAGCGAGCTCTTCGCCGGCACCGAGCAGACGTGGAGCGCCATGGGCGTGCACCGCGAGGCCGAGTTCGCGAGGAGCCACACGCCGGCGTTCTCCCGCGGCGTCGAGCCGAGCACGTGGCTCACCGTCTACCCGTTCGTCCGCTCCTACGAGTGGTACCTGCTCCCCGCCGACGAGCGCGCACGCATGCTGCGCGACCACGGCATGCTGGGCCGCGACTTCCCGCAGGTCATCTCCAACACCGTGTCCGCGTTCGCGCTCGGCGACTGGGAGTGGATCCTCGCCCTCGAGGCCCCCGAGCTCGTTGACCTCGTCGACATGATGCGCCACCTCCGCTACACCGACGCGCGCAACCACGTGCGCGAGGAGATCCCGTTCCACACGGGCCGACGCATCTCCGCGGCCGAGGTCGCCGAGGTGCTCGCGTGACGGCGGTCCTCCCCGCGGGCCTGAGCCTGAGCACGGCGGTCAATCCCCTCACCGAGGCTGGCCGCCTGGAGCCCAAGCCCTACGACGCCGTGCTCCTCGCGTCCTTCGGCGGGCCCGAGGGCCAGGACGACGTCATTCCGTTCCTCCGCAACGTGACGCGCGGGCGCGGAATCCCGGACGAGCGCCTCGAGGAGGTCAGCCACCACTACCGGGCGTTCGGCGGCGTGAGCCCCATCAATGCTCAGAACCGCGCGCTCAAGGCGGCCCTCGAGGCCGAGCTCGCCGCGCGGGGCATCGACCTCCCCGTGTACTGGGGCAACCGCAACTGGGACCCGTACATCCCCGAGACGCTCCAGCGCATCTACGACGACGGCCACCGCCGCGTCCTCATGATCACGACGAGCGTCTACTCGTGCTACTCGAGCTGCCGCCAGTACCGCGAGGACATTGGCCTCGCGCTCACCGAGACGGGCCTCGCGGGCCGCCTCGAAGTCGACAAGGTGCGCCAGTACTTCGACCACCCGGGCTTCGTCTCGCCGTTCGTCGAAGGCACGACGGCGGGGCTCGCCCAGGTGCGTGCGGCCCTTGGCGCGGCGGACGGCGCGCGCGACGGCGAGATCCGCGTGCTCTTTGCGACCCACTCGATTCCGACCCGCGACGCCGACGCCGCGGGGCGCTCCGAGGGCGAGCCGCGCGAGTTCGAGGGAGGCTCGGCATACGTCGCGCAGCACCTCGCGAACGCCCGCGCGATCATGGCGGCTGTCGCCCCGGACGTCGCATGGGACCTCGTGTACCAGTCCCGCTCCGGCGCGCCGCACATCCCGTGGCTCGAGCCGGACATCAACGATCGCCTCGAGGCGATCGCGGGGGAGGGCGTCAAGGGCGCAGTCATCGTGCCGCTCGGCTTCGTGAGCGACCACATGGAGGTCGCATGGGACCTCGACACCGAGGCGCTCGAGACGTGCCGCGGGCTCGGCATCGAGGCCGTGCGCGTCCCCACCCCTGGCGTGCACCGCGAGTTCGTTGCGGGCCTCGTGGACCTCATCCGCGAGCGGACCACGGAGCGGAACGTCGCAGAGCGCCCGCACGTGACCGGTCTCGGGCCGTGGTACGACGTGTGCCGTCCCGGCTGCTGCGAGAACTTCCGCGGCGCGAAGCCGGTCATCGCCGAGGCGGAGGCCGCGGCGGGCACAGTGACCGGAACGGTGCTGGGCTCGGGTCACGACCCTTATCCCGCCGGTGATTCCGCGACCGCACCGACCGAGCGCGAGTCCTGACGTGGCCGTGCGCATCGGCACGCGCGGCAGCGCGCTGGCCCTGACCCAGACCCGACAGACCGCCGAGCTGCTCTCCGCCGTGGGCGGCTTCGAGACGGAGCTCGTGCGGATCAAGACCGAGGGCGACGTTCGGACCGGTTCGCTCGCGCAGCTCGGCGGGACGGGCGTGTTCGTCGCAGCCCTCCGCGAAGCGCTCCTCGCGGACCGCTGCGACGTGGCCATCCACTCGCTCAAGGACCTCCCGACGGCGGGAACTCCGGGCCTCGCGCTCGGCGCGATCCCGCAGC
>NZ_JBKZWT010000401.1:0-2775 GCF_047759905.1 Sinomonas sp. G460-2
CACCGTCTGCACGTGCCCCGAGCTCAGGGAAACCCCGCGGAGCCGGTGGTTGACGGTGTCGGCGACGATCGCGTCGTAGCCGGTCTGCCACGCGACGTCGGCCGGGAGGATCGCGACGCCCTGCGGCTCGTTGAACTGCGCGGCCTCGGCCGAGCCGTCCGCATAGCCCTTCGCGCCCGAGCCGATGATCCGCTGGACCCTCCGAAGATCGGGGGCCAGCTCGACGAGCCGGTGATGCCCCGTGTCCACGACGAGGTAGTTTCCATTCTCGAGCGGCACAGCCTGGCCCGGGAAGCGGAGCGTGCGCGACACGGGTTCCGGCGCCACGTAGGGCCCGTCGCCGCGGTGGAGCGTGCCCTTCGCCTCGTGCTCCACGATGAGCTCCTCGACCAGGACGCCGAGGCCCGCCGAGTGCCCCTCACCGGAAAGGTGCGCCACGATGTAGCCCTCGGGATCGACGACGACGAGCGTGGGCCACGCGCGCGCCGTGTAGGCCTGCCACGTGAGCAGCTCGGGGTCGTCGAGCACGGGGTGGTGGATCTCGTAGCGCTCCACGGCGGAGGCGAGCGCCACAGGATCCGCCTCGTGCTCGAACTTGGGCGAGTGCACGCCGACCGTCACGAGGACGTCGCGGTACTTCTCCTCGAGCGGGCGCAGTTCGTCGAGGACGTGCAGGCAGTTGATGCAGCAGAACGTCCAGAAGTCGAGGAGCACGATCTTGCCGCGCAACGCCGCGAGGTCGAGCTCGGCGCCGCCCGTGTTGAGCCAGCCCCGGCCCGCGAGCTCGCTCGCGCGGACGCGGTGGGCGGTTCTCAGGGCCGTCGCGGCGCTCGCGTTAGCGTTGGTGGACTCGGCGGATCCGGAGGTCACGGGTGCTCCTCACTTGCTTACTTGCTGGCGGTTGAATTGGCTGATGAAACGTATCCAAGGGGTCAACCCCGGGATGCGGGGTGTTGTTCCGGCGGGGGCCGGGCGCGCGTCGCGGGGCGTCACACTCACCGGCCCTGGGCGCGGTCGCGCTGCTGGAGCTTGGTGAACATCTCGTTGTACGCCTCGAGCTCGGCGTCGTTGTCGCGATCCGCGGCGCGGTCGCGGCGCTTCGTCTCCCGCGCGTCGGACTTCGACCACATGACCGCGACTCCGATGGCCACGACGACCGTGGGGATCTCCCCGATTCCCCACGCGACGCCCCCGCCGGTCTGCTGGTCCGCGATCGCGGACGGACCCCAAGGCCGCCCGAGATTCCCAAAGTACGTGGGGTCAAGCAGGATGTTCGAACCCATGAGCGCCACCCCGAAGAACGCGTGGAACGCCATCGTCGCGAACAGGAGGACGAGCCGGAGGGGGTACGGCGCGCGCCGCGGCAGCGGATCGGCGCCGATCATGGTGAGCACGAAGATGTAGCCCGTGATGGTGAAGTGCAGGTTCATGAGCTCGTGGCCCACGTGGTCCCGCATCGCGTATCCGAACAGATCCGAGTAGTAGAAGAGGATGATCGAGCCCGCGAAGTTCGCGGCGGCGAACAGCGGGTGCGTCACGAGCTGCGAGAACTTCGAGTGGACGAACACGAGGATCCACTCGCGGAGGCCACGGCTTCCGTCCTGGCGCGGCGCGAGCGCCTTGAGCGCGAGCGTGATGGGCGAGCCCAGCACGAGGAACAGCGGCGCGACCATGGTGAGCATCATGTGGTCCACCATGTGCGCGGAGAACAGGACGCGCCCGTACACGGCCGGCGGCCCGCTCGTGATGTACGTGAGGACCACGAGGCCCACGAACCACGCGGCGCTGCGCGGCCACGACCACGTATCGCCGCGGCGGCGCAGCTTGATGATCCCGAGCGCGTAGACCACGGCGCCGAAGGCCGCGACCGCGAGCCAGAGCCAGTCGAAGCGCCACTCGGAGAACCAGCGCGCGGCCGTCGGCTCAGGCGGGAGGTTGTAGCCCGAGAGGATGAAGGCCGGCGTCGCGTCCGGTGCGTAGCTCGTGGGCTGGGGCGGCGCCGAACGGCTCAGCGCGACGGCGAGGCCCGAGACGCCGCCCATGACGATCGCCTCGACCCCCACGAGCTGCCACAGGACGCGCTTCGCGGACGCGCCGCGGCTGAGCTGCGGGATGACCCACTGCCGGTGCATGAAGCCGATGACACCGAGGACGACGGCGAACACCACCTTGCCGATGACGAGCTGGCCGTAGGCGGAGCCGAACAGATCGGCCCAGCTCGTCACGCGGAGCGACGCGTTGATGATGCCCGAGACGACCACGAGCACGAAGCAGAACAGGGCGAGCGCCGAGAACCGCCTCAGCACGGCCTCGGTGAGCTCCACGCCCGCGCCGGACCCGGCCGCCGACCGGAGGCGTCCCACGAGCGTCCCGCCGAGGAGCGCGAGGATCCCGACGCCGCCCACCCAGAGTCCCGCGCCAAGAATGTGGAGGAAGAGCGAGTTGACGGCGCCCTCGTGGTCGTTCGAGCTCGCCGAGTGGCCGATGAGGGCCATGGGAACGAGGCCTATCGCGGAAATGAGGAACGTCAGCGCGAGGCCCGTGAGCGAACGGACGGCGAACAGGAGCGTCGCGACGGTCGCGGCGATGATCACGGTCACGAGCCACGCCCGGCCCACGTCGAGCTGGGTCATGTAGAAGACGAGCTGTTTCGTGAAGTCCGAGCTGCCGGAGATCGGCTGGCCGATGAGATCGGAGTCAGTCAAGACGAGGACTGCGACCGAGCTGGCCGTCCAGACGAGGGACGCGACGCTCGCCACGCGCAGGGCGCGGGTG
>NZ_JBKZWT010000402.1:0-2775 GCF_047759905.1 Sinomonas sp. G460-2
CACCTGCACACCGTCTACTCCGACGGCAAACGCACCCCCGCGGAGGTCGCCGCGGAAGCCCGCGCCGCGCGCCTGGACTTCATCGTCTCGACCGAGCACAACACGTCCGCCTCGCATGGCGCGTGGGGTCCGCTCGCGGGCGATGACCTCCTGATCCTCACGGGTGAGGAGGTCACGACCCGCAACGGCCACTTCCTCGCGCTCGGTCTCGAGCCGGGCACATGGATCGACTGGCGGTACCGGGCGCGCGACGGCGAGCTCGAGGGCGCGGCTGAGCGGATCCGCTCCGCCGGCGGCCTCGTGGTCCCAGCGCACCCGTACTGCCCGTTCGTGGCGTGCCGGTGGAAGTTCGGCTACGACTCCGCCGACGCCGTCGAGGTGTGGAACGGCCCGTGGACCGCGGACGACGAGTCCGCGGTCGACACGTGGGACGCCATGCTGGTCACCTCGACGCGCACCGAATCTGGGCGGACCGCAGGCCGCTGGCTCCCGGCGGTCGGGAACAGCGACGCCCACAGCGCGCCCCAGCCCGTGGGCCTCCCGCACAACGTCGTGAACGCGGCGGCGCTCTCCCGCGACGCCATTCTGGAGGGCCTCCGCGGCGGGCGGTCGTGGATCGCCGAATCGGCGGACGTCGCGATCGACTTCACGGCCGAGGCCGGCGGCACGGTCGCCGGGATCGGCGAGCGGCTCGCGGCGGACGACGGCGCGCCGGTCACCGTGACGGCGAGGGTCGCCGGGGTGCCGCACGGCGTGGTGCGCTTCGTCACCGACGAGGGCCAGACGCAGCAGGTCACGCTTCCGGGGTCCGGCGAGGGCACGAGCTCGTGGGTCACAACTCCGCAGCGGTCCGCCTATGTGCGCGTTGAGGTGCGGCACCCCAGGGTCGACGGCACGTCGGGCAGCGGCACCGCGATGGGCCCCGACCTCCCGCTCGGCCCCATGGCGGCCCTCACGAACCCGATCTTCCTCGGGCGGTAGACAGACGACGGCGGGGCGTCACCACGGGTGTCGAGCCCCCGCCGTCGGCCGCTCACCAACACAAGGCGACCCCACCGTCGTCGGCCGCCGGCGTCCCCAACACCTCACGCGCCTCAGGCTCGGGCCGGGACCTCGACCTTCACGGGCCGGCCCGTCTCGAGTGACTCCTGGGCGGCGTCCGCGACGCGCGAGGCCGCGACGGCGTCTGTGGGGGTGCAGGGGTTCTCGCGCTCGCCGAGCACGAGCTCGACGAACGCCGCGAGCTCGGCCCGGTAGGCGAGGTCGAAGCGCTCGGCAAAGGTCTTGTGCGTCTCGCCGGCGGGGAACGCGACGCCGGGCTCGGTCGAGCGGAGCGCGGTCTTCTCGTCGAGGCCGACCATGACAGAGGACTTCGAGCCCTGGACCTCAAGGCGGACGTCGTGGCCGGCTCCGTTGTAGCGGGTCGCGGAGACGGTGCCGACCGTGCCATCGTCGAACGTCACGACAGCGAGCGCGGTGTCGACGTCGCCGACCTCGCCGATCGCGGGGTCGCCGTTGTTCGAGCCGCGCGCGTAGACCTCCACGATCTCACGGCCGGTGAGCCAGCGGAGGATGTCGAAGTCGTG
Source organism: Sinomonas sp. G460-2 (assembly GCF_047759905.1). Lineage (NCBI taxonomy): Bacteria > Bacillati > Actinomycetota > Actinomycetes > Micrococcales > Micrococcaceae > Sinomonas > Sinomonas sp. G460-2. The sequence goes on from NZ_JBKZWT010000402.1 coordinate 1,587, forward strand.
GACCGAGCAGTCGCGGAAGAGCCCGCCGGACGTCGCGATGAACTCGATCGACGGCGGGAACATGTCCCCCGTCATGGCGCGGAGCGAGTGGATCCAGCCGATCTCGCCCGCATCGAAGCGGCGCTTGGCCTCGAGGTAGCCGGCGTCGAACCGGCGCTGGTGCCCGATCTGCACGACGCCGCCTCGCTCGGCGATGTACTCGAGCACGGGCAGCGAGTCCGCGACCGAACCCGCAACGGGCTTCTCGCAGAACACGGGAATGCCCGCATCGACGCCGGCGCGGATGAGCTCGGGGTGGGTCGGCGTGCCGGTCGCGACGACGAGCGCGTCGATCCCGGAGCCAATGAGGCCCGCCGCACCGCCGGGCACGAACTCGGCCCCGACCTCGGCGGCGACGCTCCGCGCGTGCTCCTCGGCGACGTCCGTGAGCTTGAACGCGAGGTCGATGCCGCGGGCCGCGAACGGCTCCCGGAGTGCGGCAATGTTGCGCGCGTGCATGACGCCGATGCGCCCGACGCCGACGAGTCCGAGGGTCACTTGCTTCATGGGGCACTCCATTGTGTGTGGTGGGCACTGTGTGTGGTGCGTCAATTGGGAACGCAGTATCGGAACGCAATGTGGGAACGTTCCAAGGTTTCCCCTAGAGTATCCCTGTGACCGATGCCGCGGTCAAGGTTTGTGCTGACAATCCGCCTTTCGGCCGCGAGAAGGAGCCCCGATGGCAAAAGCCGTGACGATCCTCGACGTCGCCGCGCTCGCGGGCGTCTCGAAGTCCGCGGCCTCGCTCGCCCTTCGCGGCACGGGGTACGTGAGCGAGGCGAAGCGCCGCGCGGTGCTCGACGCCGCGGCCGAGCTCGGCTACCGCCCCAACGCCGCCGCGCGGGCCATGGGCTCGCAGCGCAGCGGGATCGTGGGCCTCATCCTCGACGACCTGCGCAATCCATGGTTCGTCCCCGCCGTCGAGGGCCTCTCCGACGGCCTGCACGGCGCCGGGCTGCGGCCGCTTCTGGGCGATTGGCGGCTCGAGGGTGGGCCGCTCGTCGAGCGATTCATGGAGCTGCGCGTCGAGGGGATCGTGCTCGTCGGCACGCTCGACGGCGCCGAACCGGCGCTCGCCGGCATCGGTCCCGTCCCGGTGGTCCAGGTCGGCTCGCCGCGCGCCCAGGCTCGGGGCGCTTCAATTGTCACC
>NZ_JBKZWT010000403.1:0-2762 GCF_047759905.1 Sinomonas sp. G460-2
CACCTCCTCGGCTGCGCCGTCGTCGACCTTCCGCTCATGGTGCGCGCCGCGCGCCGCATCATCGACCGCGGCCTGACACCGGATCCCGAAGCACTCGCGGACCCCGCGGTGGACCCGAGGAAGCTCGCCCGCTAACCCCGCAACGTCAGGCCGGAAGGTGCAGCGATGCCGTGATCGCGTTGACGAGGCTCTCTGGGCTCTCGGCGATGTCGAGCCGCAGGCTGCCCGCGGCGTACTCGTCGGCGGTGAGGGCCTCGAGCGTCGAGAGCTGGCTCGGGAGGAGGCCGGTCGGCATGAAGTGCCCCGACCGCGAGGACATGCGCTCGGCGAGGAGTTCCGGCGTGCCGTCGAGGTGCGCGAAGATCACGCGACCTTCGGCCTCGGCGAGGAGGCGCCGGTAGCTGCGCTTGAGCGCGGAGCACGTGAGCACGGTGCTGTGCCCGGCGCGGGACTGGGAGGACATCCAGTCGCGGATGCTGCGAAGCCAGGGCCAGCGGTCGTCGTCGGTGAGCGGGACGCCGCTCACCATCTTGTCGATGTTCGCCTGGGGGTGGAACTCGTCCGCCTCCGCGATCGTCCACCCGAGCTTCTCGGCGAGCGCGGCAGCCACGGTGGTCTTGCCGGCACCGGCAACACCCATGACCACAACGTGCAAGGATTCCATGGCTACCTCCGCAGAAGACGTCGTTGGCTTCCGAAGAAGCGCGCGCAGCGGGACTCGCCGCGCATCAAAGATATCACTTATGAGTGACATAGGTAATACTTTTAAGGATCGTGACTTCTCGCGATCCACACCATGCGAAAGGCGGGCGGCCCATGGCTGAGGCACCGAAGCAGGGGCAGCCGGAGGCGGGCGACGGCGGCCTCCATCGCCGCATGCTCGACGCGCTCGGCGAGGCCATCGCCTCGGGACGGCTCGAGCCGGGTCACCGCCTCACGCTCGACGCGCTCCAGCGCGAGTTCGGCGTCTCGCGCACGGTCGCGCGGGACACGATGCGCGCGCTCGAGACGATGAACCTGGTCCAGTCGAGGCGCCGGGTCGGGATCGTGGTCCAGGACCCGTCACGATGGAACGTCTACGATCCGCAGCTCGTACGCTGGCGCCTTTCCTCGCCCCGTCGGGACGAGCAGTACTCTTCGCTCACCGAGCTGCGCATCGCCGTCGAGCCTCTCGCGGCGGCGGGCGCCGCCCGGCGGGCCACGTCAGCGCAACGCGCCGAGCTCGCCGGACTCGCAGCCGAGCTCCGGACGTTCGGCGAGGCCGGCGACCTCGAGTCCTTCCTCGCGACGGACATCGCGTTCCACCGGCTGATCGTCCGCAGCAGCGGCAACGAGATGTTCGCGGCGCTCGACGGCATGATCGCCGAGGCGCTCACGGGCCGCACGCGCCAAGGCCGCATGCCGTTCCACCCGCGGGACGAGGCCCTTGACGCCCACGCGCGCGCGGCCGAGGCGATCGCGCACGGGAATCCCGGCGTCGCCGAGGGGGCCATGCGCGAGGTGCTCCACGAGGTCCGGGCGGCGCTCAACCTCGACTAGCCAAGATTCCGCAGAACAGAATCTAGTGGGGACTATTGAGCTTCTCGGCGTCGAGGGTCGTGGCCGTGGCGTCGCAGGCCGAGACGAGGGCCGCGATCGTGTCCGGCCGCTCGAGCACCTCGGACCGCGAGCGCGGAGCGCTGATCGAGAGGGCAAGCCACGCGCGCCCCTGCCCCACCGCACGGCCCATCGCGGCGATGTCCGGCTCCGTCCGGCCGAGGTTGAGCGCGTAGCCCCTCGACCGGACCCCGGCGAGCTCGTCCTGGAGCTTGCGGAACTCCTCCGCCCCGAGCTGGTCCCCGGCGAGCTGCGCGGCGCGGCCGGTGTAGAGCTGGTGCAGCGCCTCGTCGTCGAGCGTCGCGAGGATCGCCTTGCCTCCCGAGGAGAGCCGCGCGGGAAGCACCGTCCCAGCCCGGTCGCCCACGCGCAGCAGCTGGGTCGACTCGACGCTCGCGAGGAAGCGCACGCTTGTGCCGAAGCGCCCCACGAAGTTCACCGTCTCGCCCACGGCCGCGGCAAGTTCCTCGAGGTACGGGTGGGCCACCGCGACGACCTCTTGGAGCCTCCCCTGCCGCGTGGCCCCACGGAGGGCCGGCCCGGCCGTGTATCGGCGGGACTCGTCCTGGAGCGCGAATCCGCGGTAGACGAGCGTCGCGAGGAGCCGGTGGGCGGTCGAGGGCGCGACGCTGAGCCGTTCGGCGGCCTCGTTGACCCTCAGGGCGTCGCGCTCCTGGAGGAGCATGATGAGCTGCAGCGCGTTGTCCACCGACTCAATGGCGTACGCCGGCTTCTTGACGATCTGAAACTTCTGCATGGCAGAATCCTAATGCCAGTGTGAGCTCGCGCACGAGAGCATGAATGGCATGTCACTCACTACTTCCGCCCGCGGCAATGAGGCCGCGCGCACCCACGGTGCGGGCCCAGCGTCGGGCCCCGCGCGCCGTCGTACGATCATCGCCATCGCGCTCTGCTGGGGCATGGTCCTCTTCGACGGCTACGACCTCATCGTCTACGGGACCGTGCAGAACAACCTCATCGAAGGCACGGGCTGGGGCCTCAATGCGGCGTCCGCCGGCACGATCGGCTCCATGGCGTTCGTCGGCATGATGATCGGCGCGGTGCTCGCGGGCCGCCTCTCCGACGCGTGGGGCCGTCGCCGCGCGATCCTCGTGTGCGCCGTCGTCTTCTCCGTCGCGACCGTGCTTTGCGCCGTCGCGCCGGGC
>NZ_JBKZWT010000404.1:0-2752 GCF_047759905.1 Sinomonas sp. G460-2
CTGCGGGGCCTCGCCGCGGGCTGCGGCGGAGGCAAAGAGCGCCGCGACGCCCGCGTAGGGCGTGTTGCGCGGCAGTCCGGGTCCGTAGACGTTGTGGTAGCGGAGTGCGACGGCGGCGCCCCCGCCCGAGCGGGCCCACGCCGCGACGAGGTGCTCCTGCGCGAGCTTGCTGAGCGCGTAGACGCTGCGCGGATCCGTCGGCGCGTCCTCGGTGGTCAGCGCTGGGAGGAGGATTGCGCCGTCGTCCGGATCGCGCGGTTCGAAGAGGCCCCCCGCAAGGTCCGCCTCCCGCCGCGGTGCGGGCCTCACGCTGCGGCCCGTTACCGGGTGAACATACGTCCCATCGCCGTACACGACCATGGACGAGGCGAGCACGAGGCCGCGGATCCCATGGCGGACGAGCGCGGGCACGAGCTGGGCCGTACCGAGCACATTCGTGCTCACATATGACGGCGCGTCCCCCATCCCCTGCTCGAGCCCCACCTTCGCCGCGAGATGGCAGACGACGTCGACTCCCCCGAGCGCCGCATCGAGGACCCCCGCGTCGGCGACGTCGCCGCGGAGGTACCGGACGCCGTCGTCCGCTTCTTCCTCACGCTCGGGGCGCGGCGCGAGGTCGAGGACGCGGACCTCCCAGCCGTCGGCGAGCGCCGCTCGCACGACCGCCGAGCCGATGAATCCCGCCCCGCCCGTGACGAGGAGCCTCACGGCCGGGATTCCGCTGTCGCCGGGAGCGGAGCCGTCATGACGGCGCGGACAGCGGGCTCAGGGAGGAGCCTGCGGGGCTCGTAGTCGCCCGGGACGCGACGAGCCGCTGCGGTGAGGACGCGCTCGAAGACCTTGCCGGCCTCGCTCAGGCGCGCCCACACGGCGTCGGCGGTCACGGCCTCGGCGGCGTGCTCGCCCGCGTCGGAGTCCGTGACGAACGCGAGGGCCGCATAGCCCATCCCGAGCTCGGCCGCGAGGACGGCCTCGGGGTACTGCGTCATCCCGACCACGTGCGCCCCGGCTTGGGCGAGCCAGCGGGACTCGGCGCGGGTCGAGAAGCGTGGGCCGTTGATGACCGCCATCGTCGCCGTGGGCCGGTGAGGAAGCTGCGCCCGGTCCATCGCCGCCGCGAGGACCCGCCTCAGATCCGGGCAGTACGGGTCCGAGGCCGGCAGGTGCTGGACGCCGGCAGCCGCACCCGGACCGTCGCCGTCGCCGTCGCCGTCGAAGAACGTGTCGCGCCGCCCCCACGTCCGGTCGATGAACTGGTCAGGGATCGCGTACGATCCCGGAGCGAGCTCGGGAACGAGGCCCCCGCACGCCGCGGACGCGAAGACCGCCGAGACGCCGAGCCGTTTGAGCGCCCACAGGTTGGCCCGGTAGTTGACCGCCTGGGGCGCGACCGTGTGGCCGCGGCCGTGCCGGGCGAGGAACGCGATCGTCGTGCCGCCCGAGTCGACGAGTGAGATCGCGCCCGACGTGGGTCCGTACGGGGTCGGGATGTCGACTTCCTCGGCCCCGCCTTCAAGCCGGTACAGGCCGGAGCCGCCGATGATCGCGACACGGGCCGCTGCGTTGATGCCTTCCACAGTCCCATCGTGTCGGGTACCCGCGCTCGACCGGCGGCGCTCGCCTTACGATTCCGTGACAGTTCGGGGCCTGCCGTGTGAGACAGTGAAGCCGTGCCTGAGATCCTGCCGTACCGCTACCTGTTCGGGCCTGGGCCGGGCAACGCCTACCCCGAGGTCATGGCTGCGCTGTCGCACGCGGTGATCGGGCATCTGGACCCGGCGTTCATCGACCGCCTGGACCGCGTCTCGGAGGGGCTCCGCGCCGTGTGGGGCACGCGGAACGCGCGGACGTGGCCGCTCAGCGCGACCGGCTCGGGCGGGATGGAGGCCGCGCTCGTCAACATGGTCTCGGACGGGGACGTGGCCGTGATCGCGGTCAACGGGATGTTCGGCGAGCGCCTGTGCGAGATCGCGCGGCGCTGCGGGGCCGAGGTGGTCCGCGTGGACCACGCGTGGGGCCAGCCGGTCGACGTCGACCGCGTCCTGTCCGCGCACCCGCACCCCAAGATCATCGCCGCCGTGCACGCGGAGACGTCCACGGGCGTGCGCTCGGACATCGCCGCGCTCGGCGCCGGCAAGGGCGACGCACTCCTGCTCGTCGACGCCGTCACGTCGATCGGCGGCCTCGAGCTGCGCGCCGACGAGTGGGGCATCGACATCGGCTACGCCGGGACGCAGAAATGCCTCGGGGTCCCGCCCGGGCTCTCGCCGTTCACGGTCTCGGAGCGCGCGTTCGAGCGCCGCATCGCCGATCCCCGCTCGTGGTACTTCGACATCGGGCTCCTCGGCGGGTACGTCGGCGCGGCCGAGGGGCACACGCGCACGTACCACCACACCGCGCCCGTGACGATGGTCGCGGGGCTCGAGGCCGGCCTCGACCGGATCCTCGCGGAGGGGCTCGAGAACGTGTGGGCGCGGCACGAGGCGGCGGGCGCGGAGCTGCGGGACGGGCTCGAGGCGATGGGCCTCGAGCTCTTCGCCGCGGAGGGCCACCGGTTGCCCAGCCTCACGACCGTCAAGGTCCCCGAGGGCGTCTACTCCGCCCGCGTGCGCGAGCTCCTCCTCGAGCGGTACAGCATCGAGATCGGCGCGGGAGTCGGGGAGTTCGCGAGCACGGTGTGGCGGATCGGCCTCATGGGGCCGAACGCGAGCCCCGCCTCAGTGACGCTCATCCTCGGCGCGCTCGAGGAAGC
>NZ_JBKZWT010000405.1:0-2747 GCF_047759905.1 Sinomonas sp. G460-2
CTTCCCGGGTTCCGCGGTGATCTACGGCGGGAGCGCCGGGCCGGGGCTCCTGCGGGCCGTGGGCGACGACGTCGACGGGCTCTTCCTGGGGCGCTTCGCCCACGATCCCGCGGCGCTCGCGGCGATCCTCGATGAGACCAGTGACCTCACGGCTGCGGCCCAGCCGGCCTAGGCGCCCGGCGTCACCGCCACCGGGACTGGGCTCGCGGGGTGGTCCTGGACGTAGGTCGTGAGGTCCTCGAGAGTCTGCGTCATGTGCGCGTCCATCGCGTCGCGAGCAGTACGCGAGTCCCGGGTCTCAAGGGCCTCCAGGACGGCCTCGTGCATCGTGATCGCGTGTTCCTGGATCTCCGGAACCTTCGATGTCTCCGTGCGGCGGGCCTCGAGGACACGGTGGAGCGGCTGGAAGACGGCGGTCAGGAAGACGTTGCCCGACGCCTCGAGAATCACGTCGTGGAACGCGAGGTCGGCGGCGACGAACTCCTCGAGGTCCCCCTGTGCGCGAGCCGATCGCATGTCAGCAACATGCGCGCGCAGTCGGGCCACGTAGGCCTCGGTCATGCGCGGCGCGGCGAGGGCGGAGGCACCCGTCTCGAGCATGCGCCGCAGCTCGATGAGCTGGATCGCGGCCGCATCGTTGCCCACCTGCTCCTGCGCAGCGCGCAGTAGGGCCTCGAGCGAGTTCCACTGGTCGACGGCGTTGACGAACGTGCCGCGCCCACGCTGAACGCTCAGGATCCGCTGCGCCTCGAGCGTCTTCATCGCCTCGCGGACGGTCATGCGGCTGACCTCGTGCTGCGCGGACAGCTCGAGCTCGCCAGGCACGAGCGTTCCCGGGGGAAACTCCCCCGCCACAATCCGATTCAGCAGGTCGTCGGCCACCTCGCCGACGAGCGACTTGCGAGCCATCGTTCTCCGTCCGTCGTTCCACCGTGAGTCTATGGTCCCGGATTTCGAGCCCCACGGAGTGTTGCGCCAGCGCCGTGATCCATGCCACGATATGTCAGACATCTTACCAAAACCCTCCCAAGCGACACGATGAGGTGCCCGTGATCCTGGAGCACGAACTGCTCTCGACCTTCCCTGCTGACACCCCCGTCCCGGCCCGGCTCGTGGCCGACGCCGTCGTGGCGTCCGGCCGCGTGCTCGTGGTCCTCGACGACGACCCGACGGGAACGCAGTCCGTCGCGGATCTTCCCGTTCTCACCAGCTGGGAGCTCGACGACTTCCGCTGGGCGTTCGAGAACCGTATCGCTGGGAAGCGTGCGGCCGCCGTCTACGTTCTCACCAACACCCGCAGCCTCGATCCGAGCGAAGCTGCCGCGCGGAACCGCGCCGTCGTCGAGAATTCGCTCGCCGCGGCCCGAGAGGCGGGTGTCGAACTGGCCTTCACGAGCCGGAGCGACTCGACGCTGCGCGGACACTTCCCGCTCGAGCCGGACACGATCGCGGACACGGCTCACGCGCTCGACGGCCGCCCCACGGACGGCGTGGTCATCGTCCCGGCCTTCCCGGATGCCGGACGCGTGACGATCGGCGGCACACACTACGCCCGAGCCGCCGACGGCGCACTCACTCCCGTCGCCGAGACGGAGTTCGCGCGCGATGCGACGTTCGGCTACGCGAACTCGGTGCTCGCGGACTACGTGGAGGAGAAGTCGGGAGGCCGCTACCAGGCCGCCGATGCCATCGTCCTCGACCTCGGACGGCTCCGCACCGGCACGCCCGCGGAAAGTGCCGCGGCGATCGCGGATGCCCTCGAGGGCGCCACCCAGCGCACCCCGATCGTGGCGGACACGGTCACGGAGAACGACCTCCGCCGTCTGGCCCTCGGCCTCGACGAGGCGGAGCGCCGCGGCAAGAAGCTCGTGTACCGCGTCGGGCCGCCGTTCGTGCGCGGCCGCATCGGCCAGGAAGAGCGCGAGCCACTGGGTCCCGATCAGGCGGTCGGCGCCGACGCGCCGCGGCACGGAGGACTCACGGTGGTCGGCTCCCATGTCGGACTCACGACGCGTCAGCTCGAGGCGCTCCTGCGCCGGCACCGCGCGCTCAAAGTGGTCGAGCTCGACGTCGAACGCCTCCTCGCGGGGGACGATGCCCACGTCGCCGAGACTGCCGAAAGAGTGGCCGCGGACCTTGCTGTGGGCGACGTCGTCGTCCATACGAGCCGTTCGCTCGTGACAGCCAGCAACCCCGCAGGCAGCCTCGCCATCGCCCGAAAGGTCTCAGGTGCGCTCGTCGACGTCGTGCGCCGCACCCTCGCCGCCTCCCGCCCGCGCTTCGTCGTCGCGAAGGGCGGCATCACATCATCCGACATCGCGGCCCACGGCCTGCAGATCAGGCGCGCGATCGTGCGTGGCCCCATGCTGCCCGGCATCGTCTCCCTGTGGGAGCCCATGGAGGGCCCGGCTCAAGGCATCCCCTATGTCGTCTTCGCCGGAAACGTCGGCGACGATGAGTCGCTCGCCGACGTCGTCGAGAAGCTCAGCGTCACCATGCGCGGGGCGCAGCAACAGAAGGAACTGATCAATGACTGAAACCCCGATGCGCCATTCCCCCTACACCGTCGTCGACACCGCCCCCGCCGGCAGCCTCGCCGCGGGCAGCACCGACGTCGGCTACACCGTCGCGATCCTCGGCCTGGGTGCTATGGGGCTGCCGATGGCCTCCCGGCTCGCCACGGGCCTCACCGTCAACGGCTTCGACATCGCCCCCGAGCGCCTCGAGCTCGCGCGCGCCGCGGGCGT
>NZ_JBKZWT010000406.1:0-2738 GCF_047759905.1 Sinomonas sp. G460-2
CACGGCGGTCAGGGCTTCGGTCGGCGCGGCCGCCGGTTCGCCGGACGCCGGCTCGGGAAGGAGGAGTGCCGCGACGGCAGGGCTCGGCTCGACGGGACCGGCGTGCGCGAACGAACGGAGGTTCTCGAGCAGGGGACGCAGGTCCTCGGCGTCCTCAGGCTCGGTGTCTGCGAGGAGCTGCTCGATCACCAGGAGATCTTCGGGATCGGGTGTCGGGTTCATGAGTGGCTCTGTTCTGTGATGAGAGCTTGGCTTCGGAGCGCGTCCAAGGCGCGTCGCTGAAGCTGTTTGATGGCGCCGGTCGTCCGGCCCATGACGTCGGCGGACTGTTCGATGGACAGATCCGCCACCACCCGCAGGAGCAGGACTTCGCGGTGATCTTCGGTGAGCCCGTCGAGCAGGCTCATGACTCCGGTTCCGGCGAGGGCTGCTTCTTCCGCCGTGAGCGAGGTGGTCCGGGGATCAGACTCCGGATCGTGGGGGACGAGCGTGGGGGTGCGCTCGCGGCGGCGGTAATGATCGACCGTTCGGGAGTGGGCGATCGTGAAGAGGAGAGCCTTGGCGCCGTCGAGCCCGCCTCTGAGGCCGGGCCCGCTGCCTTGGGGGGAGAGGCGCGAATAGAGCGAGAGGAAAACGTCCTGCGTGATGGCCTCGGGGTCGTCGACGCCCCGGGCACGCAGATAGCCGAGCACGGACGGTGAATACGCTCGGTAGGCGGCGGTGAAGAGTTCGCCCTGATCGCCAGAATCCACAGAGGGGTTCTCGCGGAAGGTCTCCTCTTGCTGCTCCAAGCGGTCTACCTTTCTGGCATTCTGGCCGGCGCACCGTGCCCTCGTCAGGGCGTGCAGCCGCCGGTCTCGTGCTGGCCGATGGGGGCCCGGAGTGGGCCGGGCCCCCAGAAACGACTTGCCAGCCTACCTCAGTTTGGCGGCGAAGGTGTTACGGGCGCACCGCGCTGGTGGCCTGATCCGCGAGGCCCGAAGCCGCACCCGGGAGGGCCGGGGTCGACGGGAGGGCCGGGGTGGACGGCAGCGCCGGGACGGCCGGAACCGCGGGCAGCGACGGGAGGGTCGCGGAGCCGTCGGCGCCGGCGGAGACGTTCGCGCCAGCCTGAGCGGAGCCGCTGGCACCGGCCGCGGACAGCGTGGTCGAGCAGAACGACGAGACGTTGGCGTCACCGTGCGCGGCGGCCGTGAGGTTGTTGAGGTCCACCGAGCCAGCGGTCAGACCGCCCTTGACGAACGTCTGGCAGAGGTTCGCGAGGTTCGCGGCGCTCAGGTCCGGCGTGCTCGGGAGCGCGGCGGCCGGGGCGGACGGAAGGGCCGGCGTGGACGGAGCAGCCGAGGCAGCCTGGCCGGCCGCCTTCTGAGCCGTCGCGGTGCCGTTGGCCACCGTGGAGTCCACGTTGGGGGACGGGGCGCCGATGATGTTGTGCGCGGCCTGCTGGACCGGCGTGGGGAGGGCGTTGGCGTAAGCAGCCGTGCCGGCACCGCCAACGGCGATGGCGCCGACGGCGATCGCGCTCGCGGCGAGCTTGCTGGAAGCGAGAACACTGAAGACGGACATGGAGAGCTCCTCAGGAAGGGTCGAAGTGGTTGGGAGGACCGCCGCGGTCGGCCCTACGTCGCCTTAACCGACCCGCTTTCGAGGAAAGTCACGCGGGAGGCACAAATTTTTTTCGGCACTTCTGCCCGGCCCTTTTGCTGCGGACACAACCTGTCCGCAGGGGGTCCGTGAGGCCTACCCGCCGGCCCCGTCCGCTTCTAGCGTTGGGGGCATGGAATGGAAGCTTGAACTGGTGTTCGTGCCCGTGTCCGACGTCGATCGGGCCAAGGACTTCTACGTCAACAAGGTGGGCTTCAACGCCGACTACGACGAGCGCGTCAACGAGAATCTGCGCTTCGTCCAGCTCACGCCGCCCGGCTCGGGGTGCTCGATCGCGATCGGCGAGGGGCTCAACGACGCCCCTCCGGGAACGGCTCCGAGCCTCCAGCTCGTGGTCAACGACATCCAGGCCGCCTACGACCACCTCAAGGGCAACGGCGTGGACTGCAGCGAGATCGACATCCAGGACTGGGGGCACTTCGTGTACTTCACGGACCCCGACGGCAATAAGTGGGCCGTGCAGTACATGCCGTACAAGCAGAACGCCTAGCGCGGGATGGCTTGAACGCCGACGTCTTGAACGCCGACGCCTTCAACGCAGGGCGGCAGTTACCTTCTCGTCCGGAAGTCCGCTTGAGGGGCGCTTCCTAGCGAGAAGGTAACTGCCGTTTGCGAGGGGGGCGCTTCCTCGCGAGAAGGTAACTGCCGTTGCGAGGGGGGCGCTTCCTCGCGGACGGTGACGCGATTTGGGGCGAGCTGCCCGGCTGGGCTAGCTGCCGACCGCGTAGACCGTGACGTTGCCGATGGTCTGCGCCTGGAAGTTGGCCTCGACCCACTGCTCGATCTGCTGTGCGTCGTTCGAGCCGGTGGAGCCCTGCATGAGGCTCGCCGCGATGAAGTAGTGGATCTTCCCCTCCTTCACGAGCTGCTGGAACTGCGCGAGCGTGGGGGCAGGGTCCGTGCCGTTGAAGCCGCCGATGGCCATGACCGGGAGCTGCGTGGCGAGCTGGTAGCCGGCGGCGTTGTTCGAACCGACGACGGCGGCCGCCCACGTGTACTTCGAGGCGTCAGTCTGCAGCGCGGTCACCAGGGCAGACGACGGCGTCGTGGCGCCCAAGAGGCCACCCGCGCCT
>NZ_JBKZWT010000407.1:0-2716 GCF_047759905.1 Sinomonas sp. G460-2
GGTACTCGGCGACCCACCGCGCGAGGGCCGCGCTCGTGCTCGGCGCGTGCTCGCTCGGCTTGACCACCACGGTGTTGCCCGCGGCGAGGGCGCCCACGAGGGGCGCGAGCACGAGCATGAGCGGATAGTTCCACGGGCCGAGGACCAGCACCACGCCGAGGGGTTCCGGCCGGGTCCACGCCGTGGCCGGGGCGAGGGCCGTGGGGACCTCCGCGGGCCGAGGCCGGGTCCATCCGTCGAGATGCGCGAGCGCGTGGGAGACCTCGCCGGCGACGAGTCCGAGCTCGTGCAGCCACGCGTCCGTGGCGCTCTTGCCAAGGTCCTCTGCGAGGGCCGCCTCGAACTCGCGCCGCCGCTCCCTCAGCATGGCCCTGAGCGCGAGCAGCTGACGGCGGCGCCACGCGAGCGGGCGGGTCGCGCCTGATTCGAACTCCGCGCGCGCCGCGGCGACGGCGGCCCGCGCTTGCTGATCCGGGATCACCCTCTCAAAGTAGCGCGCGGCGGCCCGGCTCAACATGCTGGCCTGCCGAGTGGGCCCGGGCTATCGTTTAGTCATGGAGACGGCAGTCAGCCAGCACTTTGGGGAAATTGCCCTCACGCCGGCGGGGCAGCGGGTCATCTCTGGCCAGTACGAGCACGAGGGCGTGCCCGTCGATCTCGACCTGAGCTTCGGCGAGCACGATCGCATGGACGAGTCGTGTATCCACAAGGTCGACTACCGGCTCCGATTCCTCCCCGAGCTCATCGAGGCCGCGCGCGAACGCATCGCGCTGGATCTGACCGACGAGGACTCCCCCGCCGTCGAGTATCGGCACTTCCACTGCCAGAACCTCACCGACGGGAAGATCCGCGAGCTTTTCGGGGTCGAGAAGTCAGACGCGGTCGACGACGACGCGTTCGTCCGCGCGCTGCGCCTCACCCGGGTGGGCATTTTCCCAGGCCAGCCGGAGCGCTATTTCGTTCTCGATTTCACGCTGGGCCAGGGCTTCACCGACGAGGTGCTCGTCGCGGCGGCGGACGAGGACGGCGTGGTCGACGACGAGGTCTCCTGGGACTGAGTGTCTTCTGGGATTAAATGTTGAGGGGTCCCGTCCGGTGCCTTGCGGGGTCAATGTTCTGACATTGACCCCGCAACGTTTGGGACGGGACCCCTCAAGCGATAGGCGTCAGGCGCTGGCTGCGATGACCCCGCGCGCGACCTTCGTGGCCTCGACGAGATTCCGCAGCGACTCCTCGGTCTCCGCGTAGCCACGCGTCTTGAGGCCGCAGTCCGGGTTCACCCAGAGCTGCCGCGACGGGACGTGCGCGACGGCAGTCTTGAGCAGCTCCTCAATCTCGCCCTGCGACGGGACGCGCGGCGAGTGGATGTCGTACACGCCCGGACCGACGCCGCGGCCGAAGCCGTGCGTCTCGAGGTCGTTGACGACCTCCATCCGCGAGCGCGCGGCCTCGATCGAGGTCACGTCGGCGTCGAGGCCGTCGATCGCGTCGATGATCACGCCGAACTCCGAGTAGCACAGGTGCGTGTGGACCTGCGTCGCGTCCGCGGCGCCGGCCGTCGCGAGCCGGAACGACTTGACGGACCAGTCAAGGTAGGCCGGCTGGTCGGCGCGACGCAGCGGGAGCAGCTCACGGAGCGCGGGCTCGTCCACCTGGATGACCTTGATACCGGCAGTCTCGAGGTCCGCGATCTCGTCGCGGAGCGCGAGGGCCACCTGGTTGGCCGTCTCGGCAAGCGGCTGGTCGTTGCGCACGAAGGACCACGCGAGGATCGTCACGGGGCCAGTGAGCATGCCCTTCATGGGCTTCTCGGTGAGCGACTGCGCGTACTCGGCCCACGGGACCGTGATGGGAGCCGGGCGGGACACGTCGCCCCACAGGATCGACGGGCGCGTGCAGCGCGAGCCGTAGGACTGCACCCAGCCGTGGACAGTGACGTCGAAGCCGTCGAGGTTCTCGGCGAAGTACTGGACCATGTCGTTGCGCTCGGGCTCGCCGTGCACGAGCACGTCGAAGCCGAGCTCCTCCTGCAGGTCAACGACGCGCTTGATCTCGTCCTTCATGAGCCGCTCGTACTCGGCCGCGTCGATCGCACCCTTGATGAGGCGGGCGCGGGCGCCGCGGACCTCGGACGTCTGCGGGAAGGAGCCGATCGTCGTCGTCGGGAGCGGCGGGAGGTGCAGCTCGGCGTCCTGCGCGGCGGCCCGCGCGGTGTAGTCGGAGCGCGAGAAGTCGGCGTCCGTGAGCGCGCCCGTGCGCTCGCGCACCTCGCGACGGCGGACGCCAGGGGCGTCGGCGCGCGAGGCGAGGACGCTGGACGCCTCGTCGATCGCGGACTGGGCGGCGGCCGGATCGGCCAGGTAGCCGGCGAGGGTCGCGACCTCGGCGACCTTCTGGTCGGCGAAGGCGAGCCAGCTGCGCAGCTGGGCGTCGAGCTGGGTCTCCTCCTCGACGTCGTGCGGGACGTGGAAGGTCGACGTCGACGTGCTCACCGCGACGTCGGCACCCGCGGCCCGGAGCGAGTCGAGCTTCGCGGCCGATGCCGCGAGGTCGTTGCGCCAGATGTTGTGGCCGTCCACGACGCCAGCGACGACGGTCTTGCCCTCGAACGCGGCGAGCTCCTCGGCCGAGGGAACGGCACCCTTGAACAGGTCGATCGCGACGGCCTCGACGCCGGTCGCGGCGACCGCCGCGGCCTGCTCGCCCAGCCCGCCGT
>NZ_JBKZWT010000408.1:0-2698 GCF_047759905.1 Sinomonas sp. G460-2
TTGGCTAAACCAGCGGGACGTGACCCCTGAACGTTAAGGGAAAAGCCAACCTTGAGGCTCTACTTGAGGGTCAAGGCTCGCGTGATTCCCGTTGTCAAGGTTCCAAAGATGCGTGTCCCCGCTGTGTAGGCTGGGGTCTCAAGAAGCCGCAGGCAGCGAATCGAAAGTGGATGGATACGTGAGCACAGAGCAGAGCGCCGCGACTCTGGACGGCATCACAGAGGACCTCACGGACGTCGTGCTTGGCCCCACGGGCCGCCCCGTGCGGGAGTACCCGGTCCCTGCACCCCTCGACTCACACGGGCCCGCCCGCATCATCGCGATGGTGAACCAGAAGGGCGGCGTCGGCAAGACGACGTCCGCGATCAACCTCGCCGCCGCGCTCGCCGAATACGGCCGGCGCGTGCTCATCGTCGACTTCGACCCCCAGGGCGCCGCTTCCGCGGGCCTCGGGACCAACCCGCACGAGCTCGACGTCACGGTCTACAACGTGATGATGGATCGCCACGTCGACATCCACGAGGCAATCCGCAAGACCGAGATCGAGAACCTCGACCTCCTCCCCGCGAACATCGACCTCTCGGCCGCCGAGGTCCAGCTCGTCACCGAGGTGGCGCGCGAGCAGGTCCTCGCGAGCGCCCTGCGCAAGGTCGAGGACGAGTACGACGTAGTGCTCATCGACTGCCAGCCGTCGCTCGGCCTCCTCACGGTCAACGCGCTCTCGGCCGCGCACGGCGTGGTCATCCCGCTCATCTGCGAGTTCTTCGCGCTGCGCGCCGTCGCGCTGCTCGTCGAGACGATCGACAAGGTCCAGGACCGCCTCAACCCGCGGCTCGTGGTGGACGGCGTCCTCGCCACGATGTTTGACGCGCGCACGCTCCACAGCCGCGAGGTCATCGCGCGCCTCGTCGAGGCGTTTGGCGACAAGGTCTTCGATTCTGTGATCAAGCGCACCATCAAGTTCGCGGATGCAACAGTGGCCGCCGAGCCGATCACGCGCTACGCGGCCAACCATCCGGGCGCCGAAGCGTACCGGGCCCTGGCACGCGAGCTCGTGGCCCGCGGTGGAGCTCCCTAACCTGGAAGCAGCGGGCCTCGGACCGCCCGCATCGGGCTTCGAGGTCCGGCTCGAGAACTTCACCGGCCCGTTCGACGCGCTCCTGGGCCTGATCGCCAAGCGTCGGCTCGATATTACGGAGGTCGCCCTCGCGACCGTCACCGACGACTTCATCGCCTACATCCGCGCGCTGCGGGAGCGCGGCGAGGAGTGGGCGCTCGACGAGGCGAGCGAGTTCCTCGTGATCGCGGCGACGCTCCTGGACCTCAAGGCTGCGAGGCTTCTGCCGCAGGGCGAGGTCGAGGACGAGGAGGACGTAGCCCGGCTCGAGGCCCGCGACCTCCTGTTTGCGCGGCTCCTTCAGTACAAGGCATTCAAGGAGATCGCGGCGATTTTCGGCGAGACCTTCGAGTCGGAGGGCCGGCGCTTCCCGCGGGCCGTGACGCTCGAGCCTTCGTTCGCGGCGCTCCTGCCCGAGCTCGTGTGGCAGCACACGCCCGAGCAGTTCGCCGCCCTCGCGGCGAAGGCCTTCGCCCCCAAGGAGGCACCGCCGTCGGAAGTCGGGCTCGCCCACCTGCACGCGCCGCCCGTGAGCGTGCGGGAGCAGGCCGCGATCATCGGCGCGCGCCTCCGCTACGGCGGACCCCAGAGCTTCCGGGCCCTCACGGCCGACGCCGAGTCGCGGCTCGTGATCGTGGCCCGGTTCCTGGCGCTCCTCGAGATGTTCCGCGATCGCGCGGTCTCGTTCGAGCAGGCCGCGCCGCTCGCCGAGCTGAGCGTGCGCTGGACCGCGGGGGAGGGCTGGTCCGCGGAGCGGCTGAGCGAGGAGTACGACGACGGCGAGGAGCCTCCCGCAGATGACGCCGCCGAGCGGGTGGCCGGGGAGGCAGACGGGGCCGAGGACCCAAATCGGGAGGAACAGCATGCAGGGTGATCGGAGGGCAGCGGCCCTCGAGGCGGTGCTCATGGTCGTTGACGAGCCTGTGAGCGCGGCGGAGCTCGCCGCGACGCTCGACCTCCCGCAGCACGAGGTCGAGGATCTGCTCGGAACGCTTGCCGCGCAGTACGACGCCGACGGCCGCGGCTTCGAGCTGCGCCCGGTCGCGGGGGGCTGGCGGTTCTACTCGCGCGCCGAGTTCGCGGACCTCGTCTCGGGGTATGTCCTCGAGGGCCAGACCGCGCGGCTCACTCAGGCCGCCCTCGAGACGCTCGCCGTCATCGCGTACCGCCAGCCGGTGGCCCGCTCGCGCGTCGCGGCGATCCGCGGCGTCAACGTCGACTCGGTGGTGCGGACGCTCGTCACGAGGGGGCTCGTCGAGGAGGTCGGGACGGATCCGGAGTCCGGCGCGATCCTGTACCAGACCACGTCGTATTTCCTCGAGCGCCTCGGCATCGGCTCGGTCGCCGAACTCCCGCAGCTCTCGCCGCATCTGCCCGGACTCGACGAGCTGGGCTCGATCGACGGCGCCTACGGAGGTCTCGCTGGCTGATCCGGTATCCTAGAGGGCGGGCTTTCGCCCTCTTTCCCTTCTACGCGTCCGAAAGCGGACGCTCCATAAACGCAAAGGCCGGGTCATGACACAGGCGGGACGCCAGGGTTCACCACGCAAACGGGGGCAGAATTCTGCCCAGAACAACGCC
>NZ_JBKZWT010000409.1:0-2695 GCF_047759905.1 Sinomonas sp. G460-2
TGCGGTGATCGGCTGGGCGGCCGCGCCCGCGATCGTGCGCTCGGTGGGCGGGCCCCCGGCCGTCCAAGGCTATGGGGTCGACTATCTCGCATGGTCCATGCCAGGGCTCGTGGGCATGCTGCTCGTGTTTGCCGGCACCGGCGTGCTGCGCGGCCTGCAGGACACGCGGACGCCGCTCGTCGTGGCCACGTGTGGCTTCGCGGCGAACGCCGCACTCAACTTCCTGTTCGTCTACGGCTTCGGGTGGGGGATCGCGGGCTCGGCGATTGGCACGAGCGTGGCCCAGCTCGGCATGGCGGCCGTCTACCTCGCGATCGTGGTCCCGCGGATCCGCCACGAGGGCCTGCGCTTGGCGCCGACGTGGCGCGGGATTCTCGGCGCGGCACACGTCGGGTCCTGGCTCATGCTGCGCACGCTCACGCTGCGCGCCGCGATCTTCGCGACGGTCGTCGTCGCGACCGCGCAGGGCGCCGAGAACCTCGCGGCACACCAGCTCGCCATGACCATGTTCAACTTTCTCGCGTTCGCGCTCGACGCCCTCGCGATTGCCGCGCAGTCGCTCATCGGCAAGGAGCTCGGAGCCTCCAACGCCGCGCGGGCGCGGGAGCTCACGGGCACCATGGTCCGCTGGTCCCTCGGGTTCGGCGTGGTCACGGGCGCACTTCTTGCCGCGACGGCGCCGTGGGTTGGGTGGCTCTTCACCGCCGATCCCGGGGTCCACGAGGCGCTGACTCCAGCGCTGTGGGTGCTCGCCGCGAGCCAGCCCGTGTGCGGCTTCGTGTTCGTGCTCGACGGCGTGCTGATCGGCGCCGGGGACGCGCGGTATCTCGCGATCGCAGGCGTGCTCAATCTCGTGGTCTACGGACCGCTCCTCGTTTGGGTGGGCCTCGCGGGGCTGAGCGGCCCGGCCGGCCTCGCATGGCTGTGGGCCGCGTTTGCGGTCGGCTACATGCTCGCGCGAGCCCTCACGCTCGGCCTCCGGGCCCGCGGCACAACCTGGATGGTCCTGGGCGCGGCGTAGCGCTTCGCGGCCGGCTGCGTCGCGCGGACGTCAAGGGGCCTCAGCCCCCGACTAAACTGGCTCCGTGCCTGCTGACCAGTCCCTACCTTCCCGTGCCCGCCTCTGGCCGCCCGTCCTGGGCCGAGCCGTGGTGGCCCTGGCGTTCGGCGCCACGACGGTGTTCTGGGGGCAACCGACGACGGCGGGCGCGGCCTGGCTCATGGCGCCTTACCTCGTGTTGCTCCTCGCCGGGGAGGTGTGGCTCGTCCGCTCGGAGCGCCCCGCGCCGGAGCGGGCTTCGACCCTGTTCGGCCTGATCCCCTATGCCGCGGCGGCCGTCGTTGGCATCGTGATCGCGGTCGCCCCCAGCGACGCCATGGTGGGTGGGGCGGGGGCCGCCGCCCTCGCGCTCGTGGGGATCTCCGACGTCGTGCGCGGCGTGCTCTCGAGGCGCGCGCCGGCCGGCGGGGCCTCTCCGCTCGCGCGGGACCTCCTGATCGGCGGAGTCGTGAATCTGGGCGCGGGGATCCTCCTGCCGTTCTTTGCGGCGGCCGGGCCGCACGCCCTCTTGGGCGTTGCGGGCGGGGCGGCCATCATCACGGGGGTGCTGCTCGCCATCGCCGGCCTGAGCCTCCGGCACGATTCAGCCGGCGAAGCTCGCGTGGCCTAGAATTGAGTGGTTCTACTCGGCGTAGAACTCCCAAGACTTGACGGAGACCCTCCCATGACTGACCAGACCCCGCGCGGACCTCGCGTCGGCATCAAGGGCCCCCTCATGTTTTCTGCGTTCTTCGGCGTCGTCGCTTTCGTGGCGGTGCTCATCTTCGGTTCGGGCGGAACGGGCCACGGCATGCGCTTCGATCTCGCGTTCTCGGCAGGCGGGATCGCGTTCATCGTGTGCCTCGTCGTTGCCGCGATGCTCTCCATGACGTACAAGGAGAACGCGGACCATCTCGGCCACGGCTCCGGCGTCAATCTCCGCTCGGAGGACAGGCTCAAGCGACACGCCGCGGACCAAGGCCAGGGCAGCGCAGAGGGCCACTCTGGAGGTCACTCCGAGAGCCGCGCTCAAGACGCCGATCGGGCCGATACTCCGGACGAGGACAAGCCCCAAGCCTGACCCACCCGAACGTTTTTTACATGTCAACGTACATGTCAACTCGGGTCCTTCATCGTGCCGTAAGCTGGAGCCTCATCGAGTGAAGTGAGCCGCCCGGATGATGCCCACGTATACGAGCAGTAGCCCCTCGCCGCGGCGCCGTGCCGTCGCGGGGCTGCTCGGCATCTATCTCGGCGCGTTCGGCGCCCATCGCTTCTATCTGGGCTACACGGCGATGGGCATCGCGCAGATTCTGGCGGCCATCCTCCTCGCGAAGGCGACGTACGGCGCGGTCTTCCTGTGGGGGATCGTCGAGGGAACGCTCATTGTGCTCGGCGCGCAGCCGTTCCGCACCGACGCGTACGGGCGCGAGCTGCGCTAGCCGCGAGAACTCAATTCCAGAGCGGGCTCTGGTCCGTCCATCCGACGGGGATACCGAGCCGCTCGACCGTGCGCGGCGTCGAAGTCTCGGCGGCCCCGACCACGGCGAGGGCATGCACCACGAGGCGCGTCTGGACCGCCGCGACCCAGGCCGCGGTGTCGGCGTGCTTGTGGCGCGCGTCGACCACGAGCCAGGTCTGATCGGCATTGAGCCG